>CAZVEV010000194.1:0-11559 GCA_964625865.1 uncultured Planctomycetaceae bacterium
GACAAGCCCAAGCCCTAGCCCACGACCAAGCCGGTGACGACCATGCCGGTTCCGGACAAGCCCAAGCCTCCCGTTCCGGACAAGACCAAACCGACGATCCCCATCGCGACCCGCCTTCCCCTGCCCCCCGCTCCGCATCCCGGGCCGGGTGGAACGTACGTGTTTGACACGGTCAAGCTCGTTCGCCTGGCCGACACGAGGTTCGAGTTCCCCGTCGAGGGCAAGTTCCTGGGCATCAGCCGTGACGGCAGGACCGTCGCCTGTCAGACCTTCGTGCGCGGGACCGGACTGACCGTCACCATCGCCAACGAGAAAGGCACGGTGAGGCACGAGTGGCCCAAATGGTTCAAGGCGAGCGATATCGTCTTTTGTCCCGGGTCGCTACGGACGGCGTATCTGATCTCCCGCCTGGACCCGCGAAAGAAAGGGGGCGAGTTGTTCGCTTCGGTGGTCGACGGCAAGATCGTGCAGGAAGACATCTCCCGCGGAACCCACGCGGTGTTCAGCGCCGACGGCAAGCGGATGGCCTGGTCGGTCCGCACGCCGGGGGGCAAGTACAAGATGGTGGTCGACGGCATCGAGAGCGACGCCCATCGCAGCGTGGGCATGTACCGTTTCAGCCCTGACGGCTCGAAGTTCGCCTACGTTGCGGGCATCGACTTGCGCACGTCGGCGGTGGTGCTCGATGGCGAGAGCTCGCGGCCGTATGCACGCGTCGGCCCGCCGACGACGGACAAGACGAGACAGGGGCAGGCCGAGGCGCCGGGCCTGTACTTCAGCCCGGACAGCAAGCACCTGGCCTACTTTGCGACGCGGTTGTCTCCGGCCGATTCCACCTCGCCGGGCGCGATGGTGCTCCGAAAGGACAAGTCGGTCAGCGCGCCGTATGCCGCGTTGACCGGGCATCCGGTGTGGAGCCCGGACTCCAGCGACGTGGCCTTCATCGCCCGGACCGACCAGCCGGGGATGTTCGTGGTGACGGGCAAGGGCAAGGGCAAGGCGTATGCGGACATCGTGCCCGAGTCGCTTCGCTTCAGCCCGGACAGCGCCCGCGCCGTCTACGTGACCCGGGCCAATCGCTCGGGCAGCCTGCGGTTCAATCCGAAGGGGAAGGTCCTCTGGCGTCTGGTGGACGGCGAGGCCGAGGGGGCCCAGTACGTCTACATCGACGTGGGCGGGATGGGGTTCAACGACCGCAACGAGGTGGTCTATCTCGGCTCGCATGAGTGCCAGATCATCGACGACGATCCCGTGCATGCCTACGCCCAGGTCGTCGGTTCCGCCGAGGCCAAGCAACTGACCGAGGAAGGGGTCTACCCCGATCCCCCGCGCCGCCCCTGCACGGTTGCCGAATCCGGCGGGGGCCAGTCGGTGACGATTGACGGCCGGCTCGGGACGCTCTACAAGACCGTCAACGACGTCCAGGTCAGCGCCGACGGGCGCCACGTGGCATACCGCGCGATGGCCTACGTCAAGAACATGCCCCGCGAGTTCGTCGTGATCGACGATGCGGAAGTCGTCCTGGCGCCCGGGGAGAAGATCGGCGGGTTGATGTACGTGGCCCCTCGCATCCTGGCCGGCGTGGTCTACAAGGCCGGCAAATTCACGCACCTGTCGATGGCCATCGCCGCCGCCAAGAAGGCGGGGAAACCATAGACGCGGCGTCCCGCCGCGTTGACGCTTAGCGGGCGAGCTTGCTCGCCGTGTTTCCGTTCATTCACATGGCGCCGTCACGGCGTCTCGGCGTCCTTTGGACGCCGCACGCGGGGCAAGCCCCGCTACTTAACCTTGCCAGCGGGAACCGTGCGTGTTCCATTCACCCGCTAAGCGTGGTGGAAGAGATGACTACCCGCCCAGCGTGACTCCTCGCCGGCGAATCAGATCGATCCTCCAAGACACTGGCCGGGAACTTTCTCTGGACATGGGCGTCAGAAGATGTATACGAGAGTCATACATACATTCCATTCCGCTGTAACTGGGGATGTTTCGGACGGTTAGTACAATCTGGATCGACGGCGCATGAATATGAGACTGCGGCGGCTGGTCATCATCTCAGCCTGCGTAGGGTGTTGTGCGCTGATTCTCTGCGACGACCGCGCACCGGCAGGCCAGGGCCAGACCGGTGGAGAGAACCCCGCTGCGTCGCCCAAAGACCGGCGGGAAGTTATCGAAGCGCTCCTCAAGCGGTCGCGACTGCTTGAGAACATCCATTTTCGTGTGCCTCGCCGCCTCTGGGTCGCCCACTTGCGCAGCTTGGCCGGCCCGCCCCCGAGCGGGCCGGCGGCCGCGCCCGTCGCGGCGATCCGGGAAAGGGGCCTCTACCGCGTGACCGTCGCCGCCGACGGCGGGCTGTCGCTGGAGGCCGAGGTCCACCTGCGCGTCTTCAGACCGGCCGACGTCCGGGGCCCGGGCGTGCTGACGGGCAAGGTCGCCTGGACGGACATCCGGGCGGCCGTCAACGGCGGCAAGCCGGCGGCGGTTGCTCTCGCGTCGTCCGGCCGCTGGCTGCGCTACTCGCCCGCGGCGGCAGGGCTGCACGTGATCCATACCCGTGCGACGCTTTCCGAACATGACGGGGAGAGCCTTTCGCTGCCGATCATGCGAACGGTCCGCACGACGCTCGCCTTCGACTCGCCCCGCGTGCTCCACGTGACCGATCCGTCGGCCCCGCAGTCGCTGACGGGGGCGGCGGGCAAGGGCACGCGCGGGACGCTGGCGCTGAGGACGACGGATTCACTGGCGGTGACCTATCGCCCGCCGGTCGTCCTGGCCGAACGCGAGGCGCGGTATCAACTCCGCGGGCCGGTCGCGTGGAACATCGACGCCGGGGGCCAGGACGTGACCGCCCGGCTGACCGTGACCATCCTGGCCGGGAGGACCGATCGCCTGGAGGTGGCGCTTCCGGCCGGGGCCAACCGGGTGAGCATCACCGGGCCCGACGTGCGGGAGGTCCGCGCTGCGGCCGGGGCCGCGACGGTGCACCTGCGAGGGCGCATCGGCGGCCAGACCGCGCTGAACGTCACGTTCTCGCTACCCGCGGTACGGAACCACGCGGCAGCGCTGGCCGGACTGGGCATCGCCAACGGGCGCTGGGCCGGCGGGACGCTGGTGGTGACCCACTCGGCCGGCAGCCGCGAGATCATGCCCGCCGAGGCCTCCGGCCTGAAGGAACTCGCCCTGGTCGACATTCCCCGATCGGCGGGGGCGATCCTGACCGGGCGGACGGCGCTGGCGTATGCGATAACGGGCAGCCGGTGGAGCGCGGGCGTCGACGTGGTGGACCTGGGCGAGTTCGCCCTGCGCCAGACGCTGGCGGACCTGGCCCACTACGAGGTCGTCTACCGTCCCGACGGCTCGGTGATCTGCAAGGCCGACTACGAAATCCGCAACCGCAACCGGCAGTTCCTCCGCATCTCGCTTCCGGCCGGCTCGACGGTGCTGCTTGCCCGCGTCAACGAGGTCTCCCGGCCGGTCACGCCGGTCGGGCGCGGCGGCGATGACGTGCTGCTGCCGCTGGTGCGCAGCAAGGCCAGCGTCATCGGGCTGGTCAGCTTCCCCGTGGAGATCGTCTTCGTCTGTCGCGCCGCGGCGATGACCGGGCGCGGGACCGTGGGCATCGAACTGCCCCGAATCGACGTGCCCATCGCCTACGCCTGGGCAGAGGCCTACCTGCCCGAGACCATGACCGTCTCCCGTTGGGGCGGTCCCATGAAACGCGTCGACCGCTACTCCAGCGAGACAGCGACGGCCTCGATGTCCTACGGCCGAAGCGAACTGGCCGAAGGCTACAAGCGCCAGGACCGCTTCACCCCCGACTCGGCCGAACCGGCACAGGCGTACATAGAGCCCGAGACTGCGAAAAAGCCCAAGCCGCGGGACGGGGGCGGCAAGATTGAGACGGCAGACAAGAGTGCCTCCCGCGGCGGGATGAGCCGCGGTGACCGCAGTGGCGCAAGAGACACCGGCCGCACGTCGTTCGGCATCGGCGGGGGCGGCATCGGCGGCGGGGGCGGCAGCATGAGCCGCGGCGTCTCACTGGGCAGGAATTACTATCGCAGCGGCAAGGAACTCTACGAGGCCAAGGACCTCGCCGCCGCCGAGCGGGCGCTGAGCAATGTGGTCAGGCTGGCCCCGAATTCTCCCGAAGCCGACAACGCCAAACGCCTGCTGACGAACATCAAGCTGGCCCGCGGCAAGCTGGCGCTGAAAGGGCGGGCCCAGAAGGCCTCCGGCTCGCGGGTCCTCCAGGATTTCCAGGAGGGCAATCGCGATCTGGTCGAGCAGCAGAAGCAGATCCTCGACCGCGGCTTCAGCGCCATTCGCCAGGGCAAGCGAGGCGAAGCGCTGAGGCAGTTCCAGGCCGCCGAAGCCCTCGGCAAGAAACTGGAAGGCCAGGGCGAAAGCCAAAGCGAGCAGTCCGCCCTCCTGCGCGACGCCAGGGCTGCCCTCGACAAAGCGCAGCGCGAGCAGGACGAGAAGACCCGGAGCCAACACGCCCGGCTCAAGGAACTCCGCGCCAAGGGTGAGTACACCAAGGCATTGAAGCTGGCCGAGCGGTTCAAGGATGAGGACGTCAAGAACGCTCCCGACGCCCCCGAGCAGAAGAAGCTCCGGCGGGAGCTTGGCGAGTTGGCCGTCCTCGCCGCACAAAGGCAGGCCGAACTGCGAGCCGGACTGCAGAAAGCCCTGGAGCTTGAACGTGTCTACAGAGAGCGAGAGGCCGAGGTCATCCGCGACCTCGAAACCAAGCGAAAGCTGCTGGACAGGTACGCCTCCCAATCCGGTCAGGCCGGGAAGCAACCCGGTACGGGTCGCACCACACTCCGCGACGATCTGAGAAGGCCAGACCCTCGGCTGGCGCAATTCGGCGGGGCGGGCCAGCGGGACGTGCCCGGGAATGCGACAGAAATCGAGCTTCAGAGAGAACTCCGGAGAGCGGAGGAACGTATCCGGATCTACAAGGAACGCGAGGCGGAAGCCGTTCGTGACGTGGAGAAGCTCCACGAGATACTCGCCGGGTATATGGAAAGGATGGGCCCTCTGGACCAGTTGGTAAAACGGGCGCCCCCCGAACTCAAGCCCAGATCTCGAACCACTGATCGGCCATCCGATCAGCCGCCCGACGACCCGGACCGGCCTCAGGGCGAAGACCGGGGCCGGGGGCAGGGGCAAGGTCAGGGCCAGCCGCAGCGACCCGCACAGGTCACGCAGAGCTACGACGTGCGCGACCTGCTGGTTTCGGGGTTTGGCAAGGCGGGGGCCAATGACATGGAGGCCCTGGCCAGGTCCCAGGAGCGTCGCGACCGCGACCTGGCCCGGCTGGCCGGACAGGCCGGGGAGATCGCAGCGGCGGCTAACGACGACAATACGGTGGTCGTTAACAATGGTCGCCTCGTGGTCACCGGTGATGCGTCCGGCCAGGACGCCGTCCGCAAGCTCATCGACAATCTGCGTCTTGCCCGGGGGCCCAACGTGACCCGGGGTGAGGCGCTGTCGCTGCAGTGGGCCAAGGACGGCCAGGAGCGGCGGCCGGACGCCGACAAGACACGCGATGCCGATCGCCTGGCGAAGGACAAGGAGTTCCGCAAGTTTGTCGAGCGGAACTACGGATGGCAGCAGTGGAGCGGCAGGCCGCAGTCACAGCCGCAGGCCCAGGCCCCGGGCCAGGGCGCCGGACAACTTGACGTCGGGACGATCGCCGCGAAGCTTCGGTACAACTTCGACCAGAAGGTCCAGGTCGGGAGCATCAACATTGCGGCGACGGCTGACGCGGCCAATTCGCTGGGCGTTCGTTTTCGCACGGGCAACAACGGTGTGACGTACACGACCATCGACGAGGCCCAGTTCCGCACGCTGATGCAGATCGGTGCGGACAACCGCGGCAGCGGGCGGGTGACGGTGGAGGCCAACCCCAACCGTCAGGACACCATCGTGGGCACTGACGCGCTGCTGGCCAACGCCTGGTCGGCCAACGTGACGTTCTCCGCCGACGCGGGCAACACGATCGACATCAACGACAACCCGGTGAACCTGCGCCATCAGGACTACATCCTGATCGACAACGGCAGTTACCTGACGGCCGTGCGGGCCGGGCGGATGCAGCACTGGCGCGAGCAGGCGAAAGCCATCGAGTTCGTCGAAGCCCCCCAGGACATCGCCGTCCCCCGCGTCGGTCGCCTGGTGCGGTTCGAGAAGACCCTCGTTCGCGGCGACGACCGGTTGGTGCTGACAGCGACGTACGTGAAGGAGGAAGAGTGAATGCGAGATCGAACGGCGAGCGCGGGGCGGTGCCCCGCCGTTAAACGTGGATAGAACGACAATGTTCAGGGAAAGGAACGCATGATGAAACGGACACTGGTGATGATGATGGTAGTGGCGATGGTGGGACCTCTCGCGGCGCTGGCGGCGCCGCCCGTGCTGGGTGAGGGCAAGGGCTCGGTCACGTTGACGTGGGACGAGTTCGTGAAGATCACGGGGTACGACCCGGCCAAGAAGGGCGCGCAGGTGATCACCGTGCCCTGGAAGGAGATCGAGCAGATGCTCGACGTGAAGATCGCCGGCCCGCAGGTCAAGGGCGCCACCGTCGACCTGCCGTGGAAGGACTTCGAGGCCCTGCTCCGGTGGTCCATCGAGCGCAAGAAGCCCAAGGAAACGCCCCCGCCGACGGACTACATCGTCACGTCGAGCACGTACACGGGCATGCTGGGCGAGAAGTCCGCCGAGATCACCCTGGCGATGAAGATCGCGATCCTCCGCAAGGACGGGTGGAAGCGGATCCCCGTCCTGCCGGGCACGGTGGCGCTGAAGGACAGCACGGTGCCCGAGGGCCTGCACGTCAACACCACCGGCGGGGCGTACGAGATCCTGACCGAAAAGAGCGGCACGTTTGACGTCTCGTTCACGTTCGCTGTCGCCGTGACCCGCAGCGGGGGCGTCAACAGCCTGTCGATGTCCCGCGTGGCGGGCGGGCCGAGCGTTGTCCAACTGACGGTGGGGGGCAAGGACGTGGACGTGAAGGTCACCGGCGCCCAGTCGATCACGGCCAAGGGACAGGACGACAAGACCGTCGTCGCCGCCGCGCTGGCGCCGAGCAAGACGCTGTCGGTCACGTGGGAGCGAGCGATCCCGAAGGCGCCGGCCGCCCCGACCAAGCTGTACGCCGAGACGCGTACGCTGGTGGCGGTGGCCGACGGGCTCCTGCTGTGCCAGGAGAACGTCAACTACAACATCCTGCACTCGCCCGTGCGCGAGTTGAAGCTGACCGTCCCGGCCGGCGCGAGCGTGCTGACGGTGACCGGCTCGAACGTGCAGGACTGGCGCGTGAGCAAGACGGGCGAGCTTGCGGTGGTGCTCTCCCGCGAGACGGTGGGCTACTTCAACCTGCGGATCGCCTACGAGCAGGTCATCAAGGACGCCCCGGCCGTGCCGGTCATCCGCACCGTCGGCGCCGAGCGCGAGCGCGGCTTCGTCGGCGTGGTGGCGCTGGCGAACGTGGAACTGGCCTCGGGCAAGATCGCCGGCGCGCGGGAGGTCGACGTGCGACAGCTCCCCGCCGACATCGCGGCGATGACGAGCCAGCCGGTGCTGCTGGCGTATCGTTACGTGGGGGCGGACTTCACCCTGCCCCTGGCGATCAAGAAGCACGGGGAAGTGGCCGTCCTGGTCACCATCGCCGACAACGCGCTGTACACGATCATGCAGTTGAATGACGGGCGTCGCATGACGAAGGTGGTCCTGTCCGTGCGGAACAACCGCAACCAGTTCCTGCGAATCAAGATGCCCGCCGGTGCGGAGATCTGGTCGGCGGCGGTCAGCGGAAGGAACGTCACGCCCGCCAAGGACGAGAAGGGCAACGTGCTGGTTCCGCTGGTTCGCAGTTCGAGCACGTCTCGCGAGTTGACGTCGTTCCCGGTGGAGTTGGTGTACGTCGAGACCCCCGCCGCTACGGCCCCGGCCGAGGGCAAGCTGACGGTGAACCTGCCCACCCTTGGCGTGCCGGCGATGCACATAATGTGCAACTACTACCTGCCGGCAGAGGGTACCTACACGGTTCGCAGCGGGGGGCTGTTCGGCGGGAGTTCGCGGAGCGGCTTCGGGGGCGTGCTGGCCGAGGTCGAGGAATTCGCCGCCGTCGCGCCCGCCCCCGGCGTCAAGCCGATTCAGCCGAACCCGGCGCAGCAGGTCAAGCAGATGGACCAGCAGTTCAACCGCCAGGCCGTCGCCGAGGCCCGGGCGGCCGGCGCGGCGCCCATCCGCGTGAAGCTGCCCGTGAACGGCAAACTGTTCAAACTGGAGAAAATCTTGGCCCTGCCGAGCGACACGCTGTACTTCAGCGTTCAATACAAGGGATGGAAGGTATCTAAGTAACGCCGGCGAAGGGCGTTTTGTGCGGCGCGGTGGGGCCCCTCGGGTTCCCCGCGCCGCATTTATGTACCGGTGGCGCAAGGGCCTAATCGTTTGACCCGCCCCCGGACGATATAATTACGAGGGCGGTGGAGACAATGCCATGAAACGAACACTACTGATCGTATCGGTGCTGGTGGTGGCCCTTGGAAGCGGGTGTGCGCGGCGGCGGCCGGACCCTGCCCTGTTCGTCAAGCCGACCATCGCGGTGATGAAGTTCGAGAACCGCGCGCCGTTCCCGATGAACTGGAGCCTGGGCGAGGGCATGGCCGACATCCTCGTCGACCGCCTTGTCGAGACCAGCCGCTACCACGTGATCGAGCGTCCGGAGCTTGACGCGGTGATCAGGGAGTTGAGACTTCAGCGCAGCGGGGCGACGCGCGAAAAGACGCGGGCGGCGCTGGGGCAGATCAAGAACGTGCAGTACCTGATCAAGGGCACGGTGACGGACTTCGGCCACGTCGCCAGCGAGAAGGGCTTCTTCCGCGGCGGCTCAACGCGGGTGTTCGGCTCGCACGCGCGGGCGGTGATGGGCATGACGTTCTACGTGGTGCACGTCGAGTCGGGCGAGATCGTGGCTTCGGATCGCCTGCAGGAGTCGGTCCACGCCAGCGAGGTCGCGGTGGCTACGCGGTACAAGGACGTGGCGATGGGGGGCAGCGTGTTCTACCAGACGCCGCTGGGCCAGGCGACCGCGGCGGTCATGGACCGCGCGGTGGGCTCGATCACCGACGCGATTGCCTCTCAGCGCTGGCGGCCGAAGGTGGCGATGGTCGATCCGCAGGGGATCGTCGTGCTCAACGGCGGGGCCAACCGTCGCATCGTGCCCGGCTGGAGCTACGAGATTCTCGAAGCCGGCGCGCCGATCATCGACCCGGACACCGGCGACCTGCTGGGGCGCCGATCGCCCAACGTGATAGGGCGCCTGCGCGTGGTCAAGGTCTCGCCGCGCTACTGCGACGCGGAAATCCTGGAAGGCGACCCGACGACGTTCAAGATCGGCCTGACCTGCAGATACCTCCCGCCGACGCCGGCCGACGGCGAGCCGACCCCCGAGGCCCCGGGCCCGCCGGTGAGGACACCCACCTCCTCGCGCCCCAAGCCCTACAGGCCCAGCCGGCCGGGCGCAAGGCACTGACGAGCGAGGCAGGCTGCCGACGTAGGGCGTGCAACTGGTTGCACGCGGGAGGCACAAACCACTCGTTCTGCGTGCAACGAGTTGCACGCCCTACCCCACGGCACCCAGGTGGAACGACTCGGGCGCTACCGACGTCCGGCGGCGTAGAGGACGGCGTTTCGCATGATGCGGTAGGCCGTCTTGCTGGCGTAACCGTCAACCGAGAACGACTCGACGCCTATCAGCCCGCCGGTGATGTCGTCGCGGCTGAAGATCACGCCGATTCGCTTGCCTCCATCCAATGACATGGCGGTCAGCCTGAACTCGTGGCCGGTCATGTTCGTCTTCAGGACGGTCTTGCGTCGGTAGTAGGCCTTGTCCAGGACGAAGCCCTTGATTCGCAGCAGGGGGGAGATGCTCGTCCGCGAATCGTCGCCGAAGGCCTTTTCGAACGCAGATCGGGCGGCGTCGGCGAACTGCTTGGAGCCGCCCGCGGCGTCGACGACGAGCAGTCCGCCGCCGGCAACGAACTGCTTGAGGGCGTCGGAGTCCTCGCGTGTCAGGAAGACGAACGACGTGCCGGTCATCACCGCGACGGTCGCCCCGCTGGAGGGCAGGTCCTTGGCGGCGGTGGGGGGCATGACGTTGACGGTGATGCCCGTTTCCGGCCCGGCCAGCAGGGCAAAGCGGTGCAGCGACAGCGGCTCGGGATCGCAGTTGCCCTTGTACGTCACCCGCGTGATCGCCACCGAGCCGGTCGACTTGAACGCCTTGGCTGCCGGCCACGGAATCGTGTTCCGCGGGCGCAGGTTCGTCGTCGAGCCCGCGATGTAGCCCACGATGTTCGCGGCCCCGGCGAAGGCGTTTCTCTTGGTGGCCACCGCGTAGCTTTGCCACGCCCGCGGCAGGTCGCTGTCGACGTGGATCGCCAGCGGGCGGATGCCGTTGGACAACTCGTAGTACCCCGACTGAACGGCCAGCCGCGCGAGCACTTTCTCGCTGTAGACGTCGTGCCCGGCCAGGCAGGGGCTCAGACTGTAATCGGGGAACAGCCTCTTGTAGATGTCGCGCATGGCCTTGCTGAACGCCGCGCCGTCGCACTCGGTGACCGAGAAGATCGTCCCGCCGCGCCGGACGTACTGGCGAAGCTGGTCCAGTTGCTTGGCGGTGAATCGCGGGGCCTGGGCGCCCGAGATGTACATGATCGGCGAGTCCAGCCACCGCCACGGATCGGAACTCAGCGACACGATCTGCCACGCTACGGGCAGCTCCGTGCGGACCTCGAACCATCGCGTCAGGTTCGCCACGTCGCGCGGGCGGTTGTTCCAGTCGCCGGTGAACTCCAGCTTGTTCATCACCACCGGATAGCGCCCTCGGACCCAGAAGACGATCGCGAAGGCCGTCTCGGATACGATCCCGTACTTGCCGTGGTCCCCGCCGATCTTTCGGCAGGTGGCTCCGCTGGGCTGCTGCAACTTCATCAGGTGCTTGGCGCCCATCTGGAACCAGTCGTGGGCGCCGAAGTACTTGTACCCGCTTGCCAGACCCACCCGCTCGACGCCGTAGAGGTAGTACGCGTCGAACGCCACGTGTGCGCACGCCTTCTTCTTCCCGGTCAGCGTGGCGCCGAAGTACTTGTCGAACCACGCCAGCCCGCGCGTAATCGCCGGCGGGGCCTTGCCCCCGCGACACGTCAGCGAGCCATACGCTGACGTGGCGTCGTAGCAGACGAACAGACTTGCAAGACCCGCCGCACTCATCGAGCCGACACTCTTGAGGTTATGGGCGTTATTGCCGCCAGTGGACTGCCTCGTCTGTGAGTAGCCCCACCCCCCGTCGCTCAACTGTCCGCGGTTCCAGTACAGGTTCACCCGCGACCAGAAGGCCGACGGCACCTCGCCGGTGGCCCGCGCCAGCGCCCAGGCGCCCAGCACGCCGTACTGGGCCGTCGAGTTGTGGTAGTTCTTGCGATCGGTTGTATCGTAATGCCCGGGGGGGGGGGGGGGGGGGGGGGGGGGGGGGGGGGGGGGGGGGGGGGG
>CAZVEV010000195.1:0-11525 GCA_964625865.1 uncultured Planctomycetaceae bacterium
ACGAAGAGCCATGGGAGATTTATCTTGATCTCTCGCTCTTCATAGGCGGCACCCGACGTGTTCCTTCCGCGTGCAACGAGTTGCACGCCCTACGCTGAAAGCGTCAATCGCTTACTCTTCGCCGATCTCATCGATGGACTTCGGGCCCCCGTCGCGCTGCTGGATGAGGTTGAACTTCGTCTGGGCGGCGTGGAGCAGTTCGTCGCGCCGGGCGATCTGGGCGTCGGTGTCTATCGGCAGGGCACGGGCGCGCTCGATCTCGCGCCACGCCTCCTCGCCGTCGAGGTCCTTGACGAGGCAGCAGTCTTCGGTAAGGACCGTCAGCACGTCGTCGCACATTCGCGCGAATCCTCCGGCCACGAAGAAACGCACGGGCTCGGCGCCGCCGGGCGGTTCAACCGTCAGCCCGCCGGCCCCGACGGTGGTCACCAGCGGCGCCCTTCCGCCCAGCACGCCAACCATGCCGTCAGACGCCGGAAACACCACGCTGAGCGCGTCGAGGCGCTGGCGGTGGCCCTCGGGGGTCAGGATGTCGCAACGGAATGGTCGGAGGTACTTCGACATCAGTCGGTCTTGTCCTCGGGTGACTCAGCCTGTGAGAACGCGTCGTACGTCACGATCTCGTCCAGCGGCTTTCGCTTCTTGGGCCCGGCAGCGGCGCCCTCGGCGGCGTAGCCGAGCACCAGCATCTCGATGATGCAGTGTTCAGCCGGGACGTCCAGGATGCTCTTGCAGGCGTCCTGCGTGAAGTGCCCGATCCAGCACGAGCCGAGCCCCTCGGCGGTGGCCGCCAGCGTCATGTGGTCGATCGCGATGGCGCAGTCGACGGGCCCGGCCGGCACGCCGCAGGACATCACGTGTCCGCCGCTGGTGTCGACGACGGCAACGATGACCGGCGCCTGGGCGAGGAACGGTTGCTCTGCCGCCTCGGCCAGCGCCGCACGACGCGCCGCGTCGCGGACCACGAGGAATCTCCAGTGTTGTCCATTGCGTCCGGAGGGCGCCAATCGCCCGGCGTTCAGGACGCGCTGGAGTTTCGGATCTTCGATGGCGCGATCGGCGTAGTCCCGTACGCTGCAGCGTTTCTCGATGGCTTCATAGACATCCATGACGTCAGTCTCCTTATTCCGCCGGCGGGGGCGGCGCCTTGCCGCTCTCGGGCAGCGTCCGCTCCTGGTCCAGGAAGGGCACGGGGAAGGGCAGGGCACCTGGATAGCAGGCCATCACGCCGGCCAGCAGGGCGATGATCGTTGCCGTGGTCTTGAAGAACATCACGACCCTGATCGCATCGCTGTCCTTACTCAGCAGGATGTAGCCGCTGGCAAAGGCGGCCACCAGTGTCCAGACGCCCAGCCAGTACATGCGCGGCCGCTTGACGGTCTGCGGGCGAACCAGGAGAAACAGGTAGAAGGCGAGCAACACCGCAACGGCTGTGATATTGATGTCCATCGTTCGTGTCCTTTCATGCTACGTGCCCGGCGGCCTGGCGTCAGGCGTGGGATCCTGTGGTCTTGGCTTTCTCGGCGGCTTCGTCAATGTCGCCGACGTACATGAACGCCTGTTCCGGCAGGTCGTCCCACCGCCCGTCGACGATCTCCCTGAAGGACCGCACGGTGTCCTTGAGGGGTGTGAACCTTCCCGGCGTGCCGGTGAAGACCTCGGCGGTCACGAACGGCTGGGACAGGAATCGTTCGATCCGCCGGGCCCGGGCGACGGTGCGACGGTCTTCGTCACTCAACTCGTCGACGCCGAGAATCGCGATGATATCCTGCAGGTTGCGATAGCGCTGGAGGATCTCCTGTACGCGGCGGGCCGTCTCATAGTGCTCACTGCCGACGATCTGCGGGTCGAGGATCCGCGACGAACTGGCCAGCGGGTCGATCGCCGGATAGATGCCCTTTTCCACGATGGACCGCTCGAGGACGATAAAGGCGTCAAGGTGCGTCACCGCCGTTGCGGGCGCCGGGTCGGTCATGTCGTCAGCCGGCACGTAGACGGCCTGTACGGATGTAATTGCCCCGTCGGTCGTCGAGGTGATGCGTTCCTGGAGTTCGCCCATTTCGGTCGCGAGGGTGGGCTGGTATCCGACGGCCGACGGCATGCGACCGAGCAGGGCCGAGACCTCACTGCCGGCCTGCGAGAAGCGGAAGATGTTGTCGATGAACAGCAGCGTGTCGGATCCGCTGGCCGCATCGCGGAAGTATTCCGCCAGCGTCAGCGCGCTGAGCGCCACACGCAGCCTCGCACCGGGCGGCTCGTTCATCTGTCCGAACACCAGGGCCGTCTTCTCGATCAACTGCTGGCCCGTGTCGCCGATGGCCATCTCCTGCATCTCGAGCCAGATGTCGTTACCTTCACGCGTCCGCTCGCCGACGCCTGCGAAGACGCTGTATCCGCCGTGACGGGTCGCCACGCGGGTGATCAGTTCCTGGATGATCACGGTCTTGCCCAGTCCCGCCCCGCCGAACAGGCCCGTCTTGCCCCCGCGGACGAACGGGGCCAGCAGGTCGATCACCTTGATGCCCGTGACGAAGATCTCGCTCTTGGGCGTCAGCGTGTCGAAGGCCGGCGGGGCCGCATGAATGCTGCGGTACTCCTCGGCCTCCACGGGCCCGCGATTGTCGATCGGCTCGCCGACCAGGTTGAACACGCGCCCCAGGATGCCCGGGCCGACCGGCATGCGAACGGGGTGGCCCGTGTCGGCCACCGCCATGCCGCGCGACAGACCGTCCGTGCTGCCCAGCGCCACGCACCGCACGCGCCCGCCCCCGAGATGCTGCTGGACCTCGCCGGTCAGGTGGATCGGCGGGACCGCTTCGGGATCGTCCACGCGCAGGGCGTTGTAGATCGGAGGAAGATGTTCCTCGGCAAACTCCACGTCAAACGTCGAGCCGATCACCTGCACGATCTTGCCTGTTTCCGTCATCATCTACTCGCACTTTCTTTCAGGAGACAGTCCACGAATCACACGAATTGCACAAAGAAGCGGGTGCCGTGGTTTGACGCGAAGCGGCAACCACGACAGACGCCGCACGCCTTCGTCGTGGGGATCCCCCCGACGCAGTCGGGGGGCGTTCTCCACGTCACTGGGATTCGCTCGACTGTTACCCATGTCTGAACCACGACTTCATCGTTCCTTCTTCGTGTAATTCGTGCAATTCGTGGACACTCTACTCTTCTCACTCAGTCCGCGTCGCCTCGCCCGCCGAGGATCTCTGCCAGTTCGGTGGTGATCTGGCTTTGCCTCAGGCGATTGTATCGTCGCGTCAGCGTCTTGATCATGTCGTCCGCGTTCTCGGTCCCCGCCCGCATCGCCGCGATCCGCGCGATCTGCTCGCCCACGGCGGCGTCGAGGAAACACTGGTGGAGCCGGAGCCTGACCGAAGCCGGCAGGAGCCTGTCGAGGATCTCCTGCGGCGAGGGGATGAACTCGTAGGTGACTGGCGCGTCCAGTTCGTCCCAGTCCGAGGTGTCCGACTCGTCGGGCTCGTCGGGGGTCAAGGGCATCAACTGGGCGATGGCGGGGGACTGCTTGCCCGGCGAGATGAACTGCATGTACGCCACTTCCAGGGCGCCGATATCGCCGGCGAGGCACAAGTCGATCAGTTCGTCGGCCAGCGGACAGACCTCGGCGTAGTCCGGCAGGTAGCCGAACTGGTCATACTCGCGGTCGACCGTGACCTTGTGGAACTTGAGCAGTTGGATGCCCTTCTTGCCGACCGCGAACAGCAGTACCTCGTGACCGGCGGCGTGCAGTTGGGCCTTGCGTGTCAGGGCCATCTCGATGACGTTGTTGTTGTACCCGCCGCACAAGCCGCGATTGCCCGTCAACACCACCAGGACGTCGCGGTTGAGGTCCCTGCGGACATCAAGAAACGGGTGGTGCAGGTCCTTGCCCCCGCGGGCAATTACGTCGGTGACCATCGCCACCAACCTCGTGGTATACGGGCGAATCGCGACGGCCTGGTCGTGGGCCTTCTTGAATCGGCTGGCCGAGACGGTCTCCATCGCCGCGGTGACCGTCCGGACGTTCCGGACGGCGCTGAGACGGCTGAGAATTTTCCGGGCCTTGGCCATGCGGTGGTGATCCTGGCGACTAGTCTTGGGTCTGGTCGGGCTCGACGGCGGGGATGTCCAGACTGGCCACTCCCGACGATCGCTGCTTGAACTCGGCAATCAGCGTGCGGAGGCGAGCCGAGCGCTCGTCGTCCAACGCCGCGCCGTCATGCATCTGCTCGTAGAAGTCCATGTGCTCGGTCCGAACGTAGCGGAGCAGGTCCTCTTGGAATTCGGCCACGTCCTCGGTGGGCAGGTCGTCCAGGTAGCCCCGCGTGCCCGCGTAGATGGCGATCACCTGGTCGGCCACCGACAGCGGGTGATACTGCGGCTGGGTCAACAGGGCTACCATCCGCGTCCCGCGATCCAACTGCCTCTGGCTGGCCGGATCCAGGTCCATGCCCAACTGGGCGAACGATTCGAGTTCGCGATAAGCCGCCAGATCCAGCCTCAGCGTCTTGGCCACGTCCTTCATCGCGGGGGTGGCCGCCTTGTACCCGACGCGGCTGACGCTGATGCCGACGTTCAGCGCCGGTCTGACGCCGGCGAAGAACAGTCCCGGCTCGAGGTACAACTGCCCGTCGGTAATGCTGATCAGGTTCGTCGGGATGTAAGCCGAGACTTCACCTTCCTGCGTCTCGCAGATCGGCAGGGCGGTCATCGACCCGCCCGACGCGGCGATGCGGTGGATGCGATGCTTCCCTTCGGAGGCCTCGACCTTGGCCTCGGCTTCGGCCAGGCCGATCGGCCCGCTGTAGACCTCCATGTCGTCGTCGGCCTCGGCATCGACGTCGGGCGTGTCGGCCGGCACGATGACGTACCGTTCCGCCAGCTTGCACGCCCTTTCAAGCAGCCGGCTGTGCAGGTAGAACACGTCGCCCGGGTAGGCCTCGCGCCCCGGCGGACGACGGAGCAGGAGCGAGATCTGCCGGTAGGCCGCCGCCTGCTTGGACAGGTCGTCGTAGACCACCAGCGTCGGTCGGCCGGTGGCGACCATGAAGTGCTCGGCGATGGTGCAGCCGCTGTAGGGTGCGATGTACTGCAGCGGTGCCGGGTCGCTGGAGGAGGCCGAGACGACCACCGTGTGCTCCATGGCCCCGTAGGTCTTCAGCGTGTCGACCACGCCGGCGACGGTGGATTCCTTCTGCCCGATCGCCACGTAGACGCACAGGACGCCGGTGTCTTTCTGGTTGATGATCGTGTCGAGGGCGATAGCGGTCTTGCCCGTCTTCCGGTCGCCGATGATCAACTGGCGCTGCCCTCGCCCGATCGGCGTCATGGCGTCGACGGCCTTGACGCCGGTGGCCAGCGGCTCGTTGACGGGCTGGCGGTCGGCGATGCCCGGTGCGGGACACTCTACCGGGCGCGTATGTTTGGTGACGATCGGCCCCGCGCCGTCCAGCGGATTGCCCAGCGGATCCACCACGCGTCCGAGCATTTCCTGGCCGACCGGCACGGACAGCAGTTCGCCTGTTCCGCGGACGGAGTGGCCTTCCTTCAGGTCCTCGCACGGGCCGTAGATCACGGCGCCCAGCGACGATTCCTCGAGGTTGAACACCTGCCCGATCGTGCCGTTTTCAAACGTCAGCATCTCGCCGGCCTTCGCGTCGGCCAGGCCGAAGATCTGCGCAATGCCATCGCCCAGTTCCAGTACGCGCCCGACCTGTGCGACGTCGAGCTGGCGCCCGTAGCGGGCAATCTCCTCTCGAATCACGCTGGCGATTTCATCCGATTTGAATTTCATAGTCTGCTTCGTTCCACTTCTCTGTCTCGTCCCCGCCGGGGACGGGCCACATCGTGTCACACGGCCTCCGAGTCGCGCCCGGGCCTCGCGACCCGCCGCGCCCGGGTTGTTGTCAGTTCGTTCGGGCGGACCGCGCCGCTACGCTGTGTGTCAGGTCTCGGGCAAATCGCTCCAGGTCCGACGCCAGCGTTGCGTCATACGCCTTGTCGCCCACCTGGATGACGGCACCACCGATGATGTCCGGGTCCGTCCGCATCGTCAGGATCGGCTCGGCGTCGAACGTGCGGGCCAGGTCGGCAACCAGGTCGGCCCGCTGGGCGTCGGTCAGATCACTGGCCGTCGTGACGGTCACTTCGATCTTGCCCCGCCCGGCCTCGACCAGCTTGTCGTATTCGTCGGCAAGCGCGCGGAGCAGCGTCATCCGCCCGCGCCTGGCCATCACGGCCAGCAGGGCATACACGGCTTCGCTGACGCGGCCGTGGAATATCCGCTCGATCAGGTCGAGGCGTGCCTTGACCGACAGGGGGATCGCCAGCAGGGCGTCGACCTGTTCGATCTCGTCCAGCAGGGCGACGATGCCCGCCAGTTCGGCGTGGGCGGCGTCGGCGGGGTCTCCGGCGGGCAGGTGGTCCAGCAGGGCCTGGGCGTAGACGGCGGCCATCGCCTGCTGGTCCGCCGACATCACGCCGGCGCGGCGGTTGGCGCGGGCGCCCATCAGGCGTCCTCCGCCCTGTGGTCACGGATATCCGCGAGGGCCTCGTGGAGCAGTCGCTGCTGATCCTCGGGGGCCGTCTCCCGCCGCAGGACGCGCTCGGCCAGTTCGATGGCCATGTTCGCCGTGGTCTCCCGCAGGTCGGCCAGGGCTTCGTTCCGCGCCAGTTGGATCTCGCGCTTGGCCTGCTTGACGGACCGTTCGGCTTCGGTGCGGGCCTGGGCGATGAGGTCCTGGCGGTGCTCCTCGGCCTGCTCTCGGGCGTGGATGAGGAACTGCTCGGCCTCGTCCTGGGCGCCGCTGATCTTGGCCTCGTACTGGGCCAGCAGGTCCGCCGCCTGGGTCTGCTGCTTCTCAGCCAGCGAGACGGACTGGCCGATACGCTCCTCGCGGTTGCGCAGTTGCGCGATGATGGGTCCCCAGGCGAACTTGCCCAGTACGAGCAGCAGGACCAGGAAGATCGCGATGGCGATGATAGCCTGCCCGAGGTCGCCGGGGTTGAACTCGGCATCTTCCGCGGCGGAAGCAACGGCGGTGACCATGAACACCACCATGCCGACCGCCACCATCCCCAGCCGGACGTATTGTAGCGCGCGGGGCCCGTTCATACGGCCGCTCCCTGTGACACGCCGTCCTGTTGTCCGGCCTCTACAGCGCCAGGACGCCCAGGAGGCAGACGACGATGGCAAAGAGCATGCCGCCCTCGACCATAGCTGCTGAAACGATCATCGGCGCAAACATCGTGCCGGCGGCTTCCGGCTGACGCGCAATCGACTCGATGCACTTGGAGCCGATCCTCGCGATAGCGTAGCCGCCGCCGATGGCGCACATGCCGGCCCCGAAGCACGCGCCGACAATGGCGATGCCTCGTGCAGCGCTGGTCGGCTCGGTGGCGGGTTCGGCCTGCACTTGGGCGTCGTCGGCGGGCTTGGTTGTGGCGTCTTCGGCCAGCACGGGCGTGCAGGCCATGCCCAACGCAACGACGAGCAAACCAATCTTCACAACGCTTCTCATTACTTACTCTCCAGCATGGAAGTGCGCCACTGCGCACTTCAACGCCCGTCCGCGGGACGGGCCTGTCGCCCGGTGCGCCCCGGCCCTCGCCGGGCCGGTACACCATAATCCAGCCAACTTACAGACTTCCGCGGTTCGCGTCCAGACCTGTTCGGGAAACGGATCGCAGTTTCTCGAGTGCGGCGATCAATGACTCGGTTCTACATAGAGGCCGAGGAACATGGCCGTCAGGAACGTGAAGATGTAGGCCTGCAGGCAGGAGACCAGCAGGTCGAGCATCGTCACGGCGACCGAGCCCAGAACGCACATCGCGCTGACGCCGAAGTACAGGGGTCTGACCGTTATCGCGTCGCTGACGGCGGCCATCGCGAACATCATCAGGACGGCCAGCAGGACGTGGCCGGCCACCATGTTCGCCGTCAGGCGGACCATCAGGGCGAAGCACTTGGCCACCGCGCCGACCAGTTCGAGCAAAGCCAGCGGGCCCAGGAGGATCTTGCCCACGGGGCCTGGGATCTCGGGGCTGAGGCTGAGCAGCCAGAGTATCGGGCTGGCCGGCAGGGCCTTCCACATGGGCCAGTTGTCTTCCCTGTGCTTGTGCTTCGCCGCGCGCCACAGGCCGCAGGCGACGATCGTCAGCAACGTCAGGCAGGCCAGGCCCGCGCAGACCATGGGCACACTGGTGGCCGTCCCGCCGACGGGGCGGCCTTCGATCCAGGGCACGACCTCGCCGAGGTACTGGGTGATCGGCAGGATCGGGAGCATGCCGAAGAGGTTCATGCTGAGGACGAACAGAAACAGCGTGACCAGATAGGGCAGGAACTTCTCGGTCTTGTCGTGCAGGGCCGGACGCCCGATGAAGTCGCGAACGAAGACCACGATCGCTTCGAGGAAGTTCTGCAGACCTTTGGGGCTCTGCCTGACCTTGCGCGCCGCGGGAACAATCAGGGCGATCAGGACAATCGCGACGAGGATCATGGCGGCGATGGAACTGGACATGAGCGTCAGTTTCATGCCGAAGACCTCGACCTGGCAGCCGTTCCAGGGGATGTCCGAGACGTGCGTGATCGGATTATCGCTGGCGAGTATCACAGGGCTCCTCTGTTCGGTGCAGCGTCGCCGGTGGGGCGCCAAGGTGCGAGGGCAACCGGCGATCGGGCGTACGGATCTCGCCCATCGCCACCAGGTGTGCATCGCGATTCAACGCGCGCCCGAGCCAGAGGCCTTCGGCAAGCAGCGTTGCAGCATAAAACAGCGGCGTGGAGATACACAGCACGCCTACCGGCAGGCCGAACACCGCCCAGGCGCCCAGCGTTATGCCCAAACAGAGCATAATGCGCACCATGCCGGCGGCCATGAACGCAAAGGCCGCCTTGGCCGGACCCATGTCCGCAAAAAACCTCACCGCCGCGGCGCTGGCGACCATGACGGTCAGCACGATCCCCCCCGCTGCCGTGTGAGCGATCAGACCGTCCGTCCCCGCCCATCGCCATGCCGGCCAGGCCCCGACCGCCCACAGCGCCACCGCGGTAGGCACGACGATGCCGAACATGGTCAGCAGACTGATCTGCATTCGGTTCGGCAGTGTCTTGTCGGGTCGTCTCTGCATGATACGTGTCTCGGTCGATCAGTCCTTCCGGTCGCCCTGGTCGGTTTGCCCGGGCATGTCCTGTTTGCGAATCTCCTGTGCCTGGCGGAGCAGGCGGTACAGCGCCACCGCAAAACCCAGGGCGCCGCAGGTGAGCATGTAGGCCGGCAGTGACTCACCGTCCCGTATGTCCAGCCAGTAGCCCAGGCCCAGCATCAAGATAAATGTCAGGCCGAACTCCGTGCCGACCGTGGCGTATCTCAGCCAGTCTCGTCCGCCGTCATTCTTGTACATCAGGTGTCCATATCGGTTGGCGCCTTGGGGCGTGGTCGGTGGCTCCATGGCCTAACTCCCTATACATACCCTACCAACACGATGTCGTCAAGACTGCCGCTGCCACGGACCTCTGCGGCGTGACGGCGGGGGCCGGGCCGTCTGGTTCGGCACGGGGCGGCCAGACGGCAAGGCTGGACCGTGCGATCAGGCCCGCCGATCGCATCGAGAGGTGGTCGCAGCGAGACCAGGCGCCTACCATAAGAATGTCTTGCGGGCAAACTGCTGACCCAAAGGATAGGGCCATAGTACCCCATACCGAGCGCTCGCAAGCACAGGCCGGGCTTCAGAGTCCGGCCTGGCTATTTCATCTCATCTTGCGGGTCGTGCTGGGCACCCCTTCACGCCGGGGCCGGTGCAAGTGGAACCTTCTTCCGGCCGGCGCCGTAGAATGGATCGTACAATGACACGTGGCGCAGTATGGGCCGGAGTTCCTATTGCGTTTGCCGGTTGCGGTCAGTATAGTTTTCCGCTTTGCTGTCCGGGCCGGGCCCGGAGGATGGACAAGACGACATGACAACAGACTATGCCGGCATAACCGATGACTTCTTCATCAACGTGGACCTCCAGACCACCCTGGGCCTGCCCCGAGGGCGTGAGTCGGTGCTGCATCTGTGCGAAACCGTGCAGAAGCAGTTCCCGTCGATGACGAACCTCTATCAGCGAGACGGGGGCGCGTACGTCCTCGAAGGCGACCGCGAGGGCGGGTCGTATCGCTGGCTGGAACTCCAGTCGCATCGCCTGACGGCCGGGTACTTCAACCCGCGGGATATCGATGACGCGTTCGATCTGCATCGCTGGCTGCTTGACAGCAGCATCTACTTCCTCGGGGTCAGTCCGCTGGACGTCGAGGCCCTCGACGTGCTGTTCGGCTTCAACATGGACTACAAGGGCAATCGCGACGCGATTGTCGCCGGTGCGCTGCTGGCTGGATCGCCGCTGGATGCGATGACGTCGGAGATCACGCCTCGGGCCACCGAGTGCGAGCCGAACATCGTGCTCTCGCTCGACGAGGACTGTTACCTGCAGGGCCGCCTGTCGGTCGAGACCCGATGCAACAGTTACCAGGTCCGCACGGGGCAATACGACAATGAGCCGATCAGCGTGTACTTCACCGTGCGCCGATATCCGCGCCCGGGCGAGGTCATCGAGTTGAAGCACTCCTACGACGAGCAGTTGGCGCTGTGTGAGGACCTCATCGCTCGCGCCGTGGTTCCCAACGTGATTACGCCCATCGCAGCGGCCATTGCTTCAGCTTAGGAGACGGCGCCCGGCGCGCCGCCCGACAGGTCACCCCACTGACAGTCTCCCGGGCTCAGTCCGCTCGCGCATAAAAAAGCGGCGGGCCTGCCGCGGGGGGGGACGACAGGCTCCGCCTTTACTCGAATCGGCCGGGGGGGAACCGATTCGACTTAGGGGTCTCAGTTTTGCCTCGCCGGGCCACTCCATCCGACGATGAAATTATTATAACCCCGGCGCCACGTGATGCAAGCCCGAATCAGGTCATTACCCTATATTTTCTTTCCAGGAAGGTCATGGCTCCAGCCTGGATTCTTCTAACATATTTAAGAATAAAGTGTAAGGGGAATGGCGGTTCTTCTGATCAGCCTGAATATTTTTTTCAGGAAAGTGGATTTTCAGGTGATGACAGGCTGGGCGGGTCATGTGAATCCCTGATCTCCTCTCTCGCGGAGGCATAGGCTTCGGTTTCGGCGCGACCTGATGGCCTCGTCGATTCACCTGCGATCAGGACGATGGCAGCTTGTCTCACGTGCCCGCGCGCGTGATAATACCAGTTAGTCGCTTGTGCTCTGAGAGCAAAGGATACGGCGCGATGAGTGAACCTGCACATGGCCCGAACGGCTCGACCGGTCGGCTGAACATCATCACTGCTCCGACAGTTCTCGTCGCGGCCCTGCAGATACTGGCCCTGGTGTTGGTCTTTGCGGGACTGGGCCAGGGGGGCATGGTGCTGTATGCCTCGCCACGGGCAGGTGGGCCGGACCCCGTCGTGATCTTCGAGGCCCTGTGGTGGATGATTTCGGCCGGCGCGGCGGGGGGGCTGCTCTGGGCGCTGG
>CAZVEV010000196.1:0-10951 GCA_964625865.1 uncultured Planctomycetaceae bacterium
CGCCACGGAGAACACGGTACTTCCCGCGTCCGGGGCCTTCCGGGTCACGAGTTTTCGCGTTTGCGTACGAATCGGCATACCAGTCGGCGCACCATTCCCAGATGTTCCCGTGCATGTCATACAGGCCCAATGCATTGGGTTTCTTCATCCCTATCGGGTGGGCGTACTTCTCATCGTCGTTGTGTGCGCTGCCCTCGTACCATGCGTAGTCCCCAAGCTTCGATGAATCATTCCCGAAGGAATAAGCCGTCGTCGTTCCGGCTCGGCAGGCGTATTCCCACTCCGCTTCAGTCGGAAGGCGAACTCTGCGCCCCGTCTTCCTTGACAGCGCGGCGCAAAACGCCATTGCATCATCCCAACTGATGTAATTGGCTGCATTGTCCACCCAAGCCTTGGCTAACGGCTGGCCTTTCCAGGGCTGCGTATCCATCACAGCTTTCCACTGCCCCTGCGTCACTTCCGTGGCCCCCATGTAGAACGGCTTGGTGATCATCACCTGACGCTGTGGCCCTTCGTCCGCGTTGCGCCCAGTCTCACCCTTGGGCGAGCCCATGGTGAACTCTCCGGCCTCGATGCGGACGAGTTTCATCGTCACGGTTGTGGTCAGGTCCAGCGAAAGGTGCTTGGCCGTGTCTGGCATTATCGTCACAGGCTTGGGGCGGACCGGGGCGGGGCGGGCTGCACCAGGGCTGATCTCGACCACTACGCGAAAGCCACACAGTTCGCTATGGTCAGTAGGGGCGAAGTCCTGGCGCGCCGCGGTGCGGCAGTATTCGAGGGGATACCCCCATGCGCCGCCTCGAAGCACACAGGTAGTGCCTCCGATAGGGCCTTTCGGATCGCGAGCATCTCCGCTTGGATATGACGAGGCATACCGGTCACTGCACCACTCGAAAACGTTGCCATGCATGTCGTACAAGCCCCATCGGTTAGCTCTCTTGACACCCACGGTGCGGGGGTACTTCTCATCCGCTGCCCACGTATTGCGCACGCACCACGCATGTGCGGCCAATGTGCGATAGCCCGGATCGTCTCCGTAGTAGAAACGTGTCGTCGTACCGGCGCGGCAAGCGTATTCCCATTCCGCTTCAGTCGGAAGGCGAACCAAGCGCCCGGTCTTCTTCGATATCGCTTCGCAGAAGTTTGCCGCGTCCTCCCAAGTGATGTAGTTGGCCGCATGGTCGTTGCTGATCTTCGCAAAGAGCTTGTCTTTCCACGGGTGGGTGCCCATGACGGCGGTCCACTGGGCCTGGGTTACTTCCATCATCCCCATGTAGAACGACTTGGTGATGGTCACCTTACGTTGCGGGCCTTCGTCCTCGTCGCGGTCGGCATCCGTTGCAGGTGAACCCATCGTGAACTGACCAGCCGGGATGGACACCAGGTCCATGCGAACGCCGGAGCCCAGGTCTAGGGATAGCCCCAGCCGCGTCGTGTCAGCGATCGTCCCCAGGGGAGAAACGACGCGGAAGCCCGTGCCCTTGTCAGAGTCGCTACTCCTTCTCCTCTCGCCGACGACCGTGACCTCACAGGACCGAGCCCCGAGTTCCCACGATCCCCCGCGCGTGGTGACATCCGGGCCGCCCTGGCACCCGATACAGAGTTCGGCAACATTGCCGTGCATGTCGTACATTCCCCAAGCGTTGGGCTGCTTCTGGGCAACGTGGCGCACGACGGGCCGCAGGCCGCCGGGACCCTTGGCGATGGAGTTGTCTCGATACCATGCGAACTTGCCCAAGTCCGCCGCGTCGGCGCCGAAGCTGTATCGCGTCGTTGCCCCGGCGCGGCAGGCATATTCCCATTCGTCGTCGGTAGGCAGACAAGCGGACCTGCCCGTCTTGTCGCGGAGCAGCCTGCAGTAGGTCATCGCATCGAGGTACGAGACATTATCGACGGGGCGCTTGGCGCCTTTGAAGCGGCTGGGGTTGGTGTTGGTAATCGCATGGTACTGCTCTTGCGTGACTTCCGTGACACCCATGTAGAAGGACTCAGGTATCCGGATCGTGCGATCGTCTCCGCCGGTCGACGGGACGACGACCTGCCCGGCGCGGATGAGTACTAACTTCATCTCCACGCCGCCGCCGAGTTCCAATACGATCGTGTGAATCCGTTCCTCGATGCGTCGTCTCAGCGCCCGGACGCGGTCGGCGTCGCTTGGCGCGTCACCGCTTGCGCCGGGCCGCGGGGCTTTCGGTTGGATCTTCAGGGCGTCGGACAGCATTGCAAGGGCACGGTGGGCGGTTTCCCGGTGCGGCTTGAGGACGACCTTCTCGGGCAGGGTCCTGACCAGGCCCTCCACGTCGGAAAGGGCTTTCTCGAACCCCTCTCGGTTCTTCTTCGCCAGGGCCGCATTCCTGCGTGCCTCTGCGGTCGTCACAGCCCCCCCAATGAGGCCCATCGCACGCTGGTACGTTCTGACCGCACCATCGAAATCCCCACCTTGCGCGCTGGATTCGGCGATTCTGACGGCCGCAAGTACCTGCTGCCATTGGGCAGGGGCCTGCACGAGGAGCATCGTCTCGTCGCACTTGGCTCTCTCGTTGGAGAAGGCCTTTCGCGCGGCGGTAACGCGTCTAGCGCCTTGAGCGAATTCCTCGTACTCCTCGGCAGCCTTCGTCCACAACCGAGCGGCATCGGCGTACTTGCCTCCGTCGAACGCTGCAAGGGCCTGTATGTCCAGGTCGTCGACCTTCTTCCAGGCGGTTGGCGCCATCTGCTTGCCACCGGCGGCTTCCGCCAAGGCACCGGCCTGCTCGGCGGCCTGCTTGGCGGTCAGCGCCCGAGTTTGGTCGGCCGAGACGAGCGGGGCCTGCTTCTCGGCACGGGCGTACTCCTGTCTTGCACTTTCCCATTTGGTTTTCGCATCGGCGAACTGGCCGCGTCCAAAGCACTCTCCCGCCTGCTTGGACAGCGTCTCAGCACGGTTCCAGAGAGAGGACACCTTGTCAGGAGCCCGGGCCTGTCGTGCCAAGGCCTTGGCTTGAGTGATCTTCCCACGGGCAATGATGCTGCTTGCCCGGAGTACCTCCATCATTTCGATCGCCTTGCACTCGTCCCTCCACCTGTCGTATGTGGCCGACGCCGATGCGTACGCTTCTTCGTTGAAGCGTGCGTCGGCCAAGCGGCGCAGTCTGACGCACTCGTCCAGCCTTCTCCCGAACCCCTGGCCGCGGTCCAGCAGTTGAATGGCCTTCCACATCGGCTCGAAGGCCCGCGCCTGCTCGCGCTTGACCAGTGCGTCGGCGCGCTGGCGTTCGCGCTCAACGATCTCCGCTTCGTCAACGCCCGTTACCGCCCGTGCTGAGGGCGACGGCTCGAAGAACAGCCTGTACGCAATACCCAGGGCGGCCACGACCGCGAGCACGGCCGCGACCACGGCGATACGAATCCCGATTCTCTTGAGGCGCTTGCGCGCGAAGTACAGGGCGGTCCGTTTCTTTGCCGTCAGTTGCTGGCCACGGAGGTAGCTGTTGATGTCTTCGCCCAGTTCGCCGGCCGTGGCGTAGCGGTTAGCGCGATCGCGGGAGAGGGCCTTCAGAAGGATTGCTTCGAGTTCGGGGTCGATGGCGTCATTGGCGTCGCGCGGACGGCGGATATCCTGCTCGATGATCCGGCGGAAGATATCGTACTTACTGCCCGACACGTCGTGAGGCCACTGCCCACCGGTCAGCAGGCGGTAGAGTATGACGCCCAGGGTATAGACGTCGGTCCGAGCGTCCATCTCGCCGTGGCGTCCGGCTGCCTGCTCAGGAGCCATGTACGCCGGCGTTCCGGCGACCTCCCCGTCGATCGAGATCGTCATGCCCTTGTCTTCATCGAGCATCGTTCGCGCCAGGCCGAAGTCCAGCACGTGTGGGCTCCCATGAGCGTCGACCAGGATGTTCGATGGTTTCAGGTCGCGGTGGATCACGCCACGCTGGTGGGCATGCTGGACTGCGGCGCAGACCTCCTGCATCAACTTCAGGACCTGCTGCTGAGACAGGCGTTTGTCCTGGACATAGCGATCCAGGTCCACTCCTTCGACGTATTCCATGGCGTAGTAATAAGCTCGCTGATGCACGCCCGAGTCGTACACCCGCGCGATGCCCGGATGGTCCAGACGGGCCGCAAGCTGCACCTCGCGTTTGAACCGCGCACGGGCCCGCGGTGATCCGAACCGTCCAATGCTGAGCAGCTTCAACGCGACCTGGCGCTTAGTTCCCAGTTGCTCAGCCCGCCAGACCACGCCCATGCCCCCCTCGCCCAGCCGCCCGGTGATGCGATAGCCTTGGACGTTCGGCAGGCGGTCACCGCCCGGCGTCTCGCCGATGGACAGGGCTGCCAGCGCCTCGTCGCGGTCACTGCCCCGCCGACCCACCACCCCGCCGCCAGGGGCATCGTCCATGATGATCCGCGCATAGTACTCGCCCACGCTTGCGGGCTTGCCCACGGAGACCTTCACTCGCCCGGCGTCTCCGAGACGTACGTGAACGCCGCCGCGCGCCTTGTCGTCGTCGATCTCGCGCTGCGTAACGATCCGTCCGTACTTTCGTATCTCAATGCGTGCCATCATCAGTCCCCGTCTGCCCCGGAGTGGTGGCCCATATCCTGATTACCTTGTCGCGACCGCCAGTGACGATGGTCTTGGCATCCGGGGAGATCGCCAGACATCGAAGAGCGCCGCTGTCATCGCTCAGTGTCTGGATGCATTGGCCGGTCGCCAGGTCCCAGATTCGCAGCGTTTCGTCCTTGCTGGCCGACGCAACGCAGCGGCCGCCTGCAAGGAACGCGACGGCCCAGACGTCCCTGGCGTGGCCGCGGAGGGTGCGCAGGCGCGACCCGTCGGCGAGGTGCCACACCCGCACGGTCCTGTCGAAGCTCCCGGTCACCGCCCGCATCCCATCCGGTGAGACGGCCAGCGAAAGCACGGACCCCTCGTGGCCGACTAACGTCATGCTGCACGCGCGCGCCCGGGCGTCCCACAGGCGAACGCGCCGGTCCGTGCTGCACGAGACCACGCGGTCCGACGCGCCGGCAAAGGCCACGCCAGTAACGGACTCCTCGTGTCCGGCCAGTGAGTGCAGGCACTGCCCGGCGGCAATGTCCCAGACGCGGACCACCTGGTCGTATCCGCCGGAGGCCAGCCGCCGGCCGTCGGGCGAGATGGCTACGGACAGAACGGCGTCTTCGTGGGCGGTGAAGGTCTTGAAGCACCGGCCTGACCCGACGTCCCAGAACCGGATCGTCCCGTCGTAACTCCCTGAGACGACCCGCCGCCCGTTGGGTGAGAAGACGACAGACGTGATGCGGTCGGCATGCCCGGACAGGACGCCGCTGGGCCGGTCGTCGGCCAAATCCCACAGGCGGATGTCGCGGTGTCCGCCCCAGGCGATTCGTAACCCGTCCGGTGAGAAGGCCAGGGCACGGATTCGGCCGGTGTGGCCGCTGAGCGTCGCGCGGACGTTGAAGGGCGCGGGAAGGGGCTGATTGATCAGGTCATCATCTGCAAGCGTGGCGCCGATGTCGCCCTCGGCCCGGCCAGCGACGGAGGCGATGCTACCGACACGGTCGAATCCGGCAGGACCCGGCGCGGTTTCGACGGCGATCTCAGCGCCGCACTGGGCACAGAACTTCGCCCCGTCGGGGCGATGGTGACCACACTGTTGGCAGCGCATATGCAAGGACTCTCTGTTTTCACTCGCCCACGGAGGCGACATGTCTAGCGTTTCGCATCAACCCACAAGATCATGGGCCCCGCCAACGTTCTATTGCCCTGTCGGGCTCCAGTTAGGTAATTCTACCACCACAGATGCACCCGGAGCATTCGACGCCCATTTGATGCTCCGCGCCAGTTGTCTCCACGACCTGACACATCTGTTCGGCCCATTTGATGGATCTGCACCGACGCAGAGACCGCCTCCGCACCGTATGGACGCAGCATAGTCGCCGGTCCCTACCGAGTCAATACCGACGTCGGGAGGCCCCTGTGGCGGCTCGGTCATACCTGAGCGGCCGTTCTCGGTGCCCATGAGAAGCCTTCTACGTCCAAAGTGGGCCCGAGATACCCCTCGGCACCCTCGAGGCCAACGAAAGTACATTCCTGGGCCTCGGGAATGCCCTCGGTGATGCCGATGACCCGAGCGAGCGGCCCTGGCAGACGCTCCATGGGGATCATGGCACGCCCTACCGCCCTACTGCCTCTGTCGCAGTTCGAGCTGCTTGGCCTGCAACTTCTGGCGTATTCTCTCCACGTCGAAGACCTCCGGATTGGCCCTGTCGTACGCCTGGCCGCGCCGGTCGAGTTGGACGACCAACTCGTGTGCCCACCAAGCTTGCTCACTGGTCAGGTAGCCCCGCTCGAACAGTTGGTCGGCTAGGGAAACCGCAAAGCGATGATCGGCGAGGCGGCCGTCGGGACGAGTTTCGTCCCACAGGATCTCTGCGGCCTCCGTATGCGTGTGGGGCGAAAACAACACGTCGCCGGCAGCGTTGACCAGCTCCATCATGTCTCGTATCCGCATCTCTGTTGTCTCGTTCATAATCCTTCAAATACGTTGACGGCAGGGATACCTCCCACCCCCACCGGGCATAGGGAAGACGGTCTCGGACGCGGCGGGCCGCACCGCTGGCTGACCGGAGCCGAGGGACTACATGTTGTCGCAGTACTGGTCAATGGCCGCCAGGATGACCTGACGTTCGGCGGGATAGAGGCTCGGGGGCTCGTCATCAATCTGACCGCCGTCGGAATTCCAATAGAACGCCTCGCCGTCAGTTACTACACACCCTTCATCACTCAGGCCAAAGAGTACAACCAGGAAATAGGGCCGGGAGTCGGGCCGGTAAGGTTCGATGATGCACCTGCCGCTTATAGCCACGATGTCGGTGACCAAGGCCATATACCGAGGCACTGGCCCGACGACAGGGTTGCCTGTCTGGGGGTGCGTCTCCCAGACAGGCGATTCGAACCTGATCTGCTTGACGGCGTCTCCGACGGGTCCGCCTTCATTGCCATCACAATTGCTGTCGAGATCGGGAGTATTGCCCGCGTCCGCTCCGCCAACCTGGGGCAAGCGACACAGCCGGATGGCTCTGAGGATGGTCTCGCGGTCAACACCGTTGAGAGTGACTGCATGTGCACGGGAGAAGACGGAAGCATGATTGCTGAGAGCGTGATAGAACTCCTTGCCGTTGGTGATCACCACTGGATCATTGCAGGACCGTTCCTTCTGACCCCAGTCATCTCTGTCCGTGAAGCAGACCGCTACTCGGTAGCACGGATCAGCGTCGGACCGACAAGAGTCGACGATGCGCCAGCCTCGCATGCCCACCATGTCGATGACCGTGGCGGCGCCAATGGTGGGTATCGACCCGGCGAACGGGGAACCTGCTTCAGTCGGTCCGTTCAACTCCGTGAACTCCACTTGCGGCGCCGGTACAGGGGAAGCCTGAGCCAGCCCTATAGCGTCATCCAGGGACACCCCCTCGTGGCAACGTATCCTGTCGCGGCCATCACGCGTCCAAGTGCAGAAGCGGGTGCGGACGAGGGGAAAGCCGTGCTCCCGGAGGTCAGGATCGTCGTACCAGCGATTCCATGTACAATCCCTGCCACGAACCTCATCGACGGTGTAGCCCACGCATGCCCCGTTCAATTCGTAGGGCCAATACTCGCCACCTTGGTCGGCAACCCCTCTCCCCACGAGCCTCCGGAAACCCCGACGCTTCAACTCCTTCGAAGCCTTGACCAGTGCCACCGGATACGGAGCCCTGAGGCGACGCATGCGCCGGCGAACAGCTTTGAGATCGTACTTGTCAGTCATTCTGTTGTCTCCTGGAATAGCGCCGGGCCGTGATTGCCACCACCATCAGCAATACCATCGTCGTGGTTCGCAAGGTGGGACGGACGGGCCTCCTGTCTGCGAAGCGGAGTTCAAGCATGGCACAACAGCCTTTCTGCGGCACGCACCGCCAGGGCAGTAGGGAAATCCCATTCCCCTACTATCTATAGAATACAGCCTGCGCCCCCCCCAAGGGGCTAGTGGACAATGATCGAGGACCGTGAAGGGCGGAATCGCAGAACAACCGGGGCCAGTCTGCAGGGGACGATCGAGCTGCGTAGCAGCCGAACAACCAGCGCATACGGGGCGCCTGGGGCCTCTCAAGACCCCCCGAAAGACCCCGCGCCCGGGGTTCTGAGCCAGGATACGGGCGCAAAACCACAATCTCTGACCACCAGAAACGCCTGCCGCATTCGCAGCATCCGTTTCCACTGTCCACAGGCTAATCGGGTCAGCTTCGCTGACCCGCCCGCCGCCCTGCCGGCGGGTCCAGGTGCCTGGCTGCGCCACGCCCTTGGACCCACGGCCTTGGCTGCGGGGCTGAGGGCACGGCTGCGCCGCTCCTCTCAGCCCCGTGGCCGTGGGCGGCGTGCTAAGCGCAGAGACCGGCCCGCATTCGCAGGCCGGGCCTAGCCGCCCGGCCTGTTCGGCCTGTTCAGCCGCTCTGCTCCCTGCCCGTGGCAGCCTGGCACGCTTAGCAGACGTGCGGCCGCAGGCCGCACCCGGCCGATCGCGGGCCGCCTGCGGCGGCCGCCCCCTGCGGGGGCTCCCGTGATCGGCACGGGCATAACGATTCCAGATCAGGCAGAGGGATAGGCACCTGGGTTGCTAGGCGGGCCGTGTGCAAGGCCGCGCGGCATCGCGCCCGTCGCGCCTGTCACGCCACGTCCCTTGTGCATCACGTACCGCAAGACGTGCGCCACCCCCACTGACCCGATAGACGCGCGGGCGTCACCGCATCCCACTCAGCATCTCACGGACACGGCGCTTGGGGTGCTTGAGGCTCTCTCGGAACCGCCACTCGGCCTCTTCCTTTGCATTGTAGATGCCCGACTGGGGTTCGGTGCTGGGCACGATCTCCAAGTCAAGCGCATCCAGGACAAGGGGCGTGATCTTCCTGTTCTTTCGCTGGGGAGGATTCAGCCAGCGGTTCAACGTCGAACGGTCCTTCCGCAAGTAATGCGCCAGAAGCCGAATTGATATATCCAGTTCTCCCATGCGCTTACGCACGATCTTCCTGATATCCATGCCTTTTCCGGTGTTCGTGCCCTTCTCGCAGTAGATGCCCGACTGGGGCTCGGTTCTGGGCACGATCTCTAGGTCAAGTGCATCGAGAACCAACGGTAAGGTCTCTCTGGTCCGTCGCGTATCGTACAGCCAACGGCGTAACGTCGAACGGTCCGTTTGCAGATAACGCGCCAGCCGCCGCTCCGAGATGCCCAGCTCCTTCATCCGTTCACGTGCGATCTTCTTGATGTTCATGGCCCCATGTTACCACCCTCCCGCATCTCTGCAAGAGACAAGGGGGCAAAAAGGCCTCACGTCTTAAAGGCCCTTGAACGGCTACGGTCTGCGAGCCTCGGCCAACGTCGACTCGCTGATGCTTCAGGCCCAGCGACGCTGCTGTAGGACAACCGCATAGGGTGTCCTACAGAGATCAGAACACAGGTCCTCGGCTGCGCACGATGTGTGCGTATGCCGTTGGCCAGAAAGGAGTTGCCTATGACATGAGACACTGAGTCGTTCGAGTTGTACATGCCCGTGAAGGACACGGGCACTGGAGCCGGGCCACGTGGCCCCACTCAAGCTACCTCCTGTTTCGAAAGGTATTTACATATGTTTAACTCCCGTAAAGAAGGAATTGAAAAGCTCATAAAGGGCATCGGCCAGTTGTTTGCGGCAAAGACCTTGCCCGCGTTGCCCGACGGACTGCTGATCGACGCCGCTCGCAAGGTCGCGCCGGTGTACACGAAGCTCATGAACGAGATCGCACGTCGCGAAGACAAGACCGACGTCGTGTTTACCTCGTTGAAGCGGCACAACCGGACCGTGACTCGGAGGCAGAAGGATCGGCTGACCGCCATATTGAACCCTCCTGCCAACAACGGTCGCACAATCGACGTGGCCAAGATGGTCATCGACTTCTTCAAGGACAACGGCCGGGCGGCCTTCACCATGGACGAGGCCATCAAAGTCATCGAGGCGCTTGGCGTGGGTCTTGTGGTGGGTGCCAAGCACGATCGGAAGACCGGCAAGAAGGTCTACAAGCGTCAGAAGGCACGGATCGTCCTTGGCGACCTGTTCGGCCGCAACTGTCTGAATCTGCACGTGGTGTCGGACAGCAACAGGATCCGTCACTACCACATCGCCAGCCGGAAGGCCGGCTAGTTCACGCGGACACAAGTGCTGGAGTTCGGTGTCGGCCTACGGCACGGGAGAACGTGCGGACCATTGTCGCACGCCTCCCGTGCCCTGGCCGGCACTAACGAGTCTCCACTGCTATCCCAAGGCAAGGCAAGGAGAGAAGATGACACAACACAACACCCACGCCGATCCGCAGCGGCGTCGCCGCAGCAGCGATTGCTCGATCATCCGCAGGCTCATACTGCGCGCCGGTGTGCCCATGCCCATGCGCATGATCGTTCTGTACCTGCTCGCAGCCTGCCGCAACAAGCCGTTCACCTACGCAACGGTCGAGACCATCAGGCGAGAGGTGAGGATCGGGAAGGACGTCTACTACCGACTGGTCAAGAAGCTCGAAAACCTCGGCGTCATCTACCGCCTGCCGGTCAAGTGGTCCAGGACGATCGGCAATCTCACGTTCGTCAACCGAGACCACCCTCTTCTGCGGAGGTGGAAGGGGAAGCTTTCTCGACAGCGCTTCTACATCGACGAGGACGACGTCATCGAAGGCGTCGCAGCTTTGCTCGCGTACCGCCGGAAGGGTCCCCAAGGTCACGAATGTCCGGACGAAGACAAGGGCGCCGAAATCATCGCGCGCTGCCTCAAGATGCTGCAGAAGCGCGGGGTGCTCCGAGTCCGCCAGCCCCAAGCTAACCAAGGCGACAAGAAGGCCCCCGCGGTCCCCGACAAGGCGGGCCAGCGACCGCATCAGCAGCCCCCGAACCCCCACAAGG
>CAZVEV010000196.1:10961-11495 GCA_964625865.1 uncultured Planctomycetaceae bacterium
CGCTCTCGACGACAAGATCCTGCGAAGCATGGTGCTTCGCGGCGGCATTCCGGCGCCGATGCGAGCGTTGCTGATCTACCTGATCGCCGTCACTCGTGGTCGCCCTTATACCTGTGTTACGAACGAGAAGATCAAGGACCGGGTGGGAATCGGCAAGCAGTACAGCAAGCTCATGGCGAAGTTGGAGGCGCTGGGGCTTGTCCACCGTCTGACGGTCACAGGGAACAGCGCGACCGCGAGGGTCCTCTTCGTCAACAAGCACCACCCGTGGCTTCGGCGGTGGGACCGTCGTCTGAAGCCTGAGTCCTTCGTCATCGCCCGCAAAGACGTCATCACGGGCGTGCTGGATGTACTGGCGCGCCAGCGCAGCGCGCCAAACGATGGTGCCTGCCCGGACAAGGGCGCGAAGGCCGAGATCGTCGCACGCTGCCTGAAGACACTCCGAGAACGGGGCGTGGAGGTGGTGAAGTGACGACGACTATGAACACCTACAACCACGGGCGGCGGCGATTGACCGGCGACAACAAGTTCTTC
>CAZVEV010000197.1:0-11327 GCA_964625865.1 uncultured Planctomycetaceae bacterium
GTAGACCATCCGCCCGTACTGGCGGTCGACCATGCCGCCCTCGTTGAGCTTGCCGCTGACGTACATCGCCAGCCTGCTCAGCGACGCGTCGGGGGGCAGGGGGAAGTAGAACGTCCCCTCGATCTGCCAGGGCAACTGGTTGAAGAACGTCTGGTCGATGGTCGTCCGTGCGATGCCGTCCTCGACGACCACGTCCACCTTGTACTCGCGCAGTTCGAGGCGGACCTGCTGGCCCCACGGATCGACGGCCTTCAACTCACTGCCGTCGGCGCCGTCGGCCTGGTCGGCATTGAACAGGTCGGCACCGCCCAGTTCCTCGCGTGCCCAGTTGACCAGGTGCGTGAATCGGGGGGCCGGTCCGCGGCGAGGGCGGCTCTCGCGATCCATCTGCGCCTGCTGACCGGCGCCTATGGCGACGGCCCCGGCGTCGTTGACCACGTCGACGCGTCCCTGCCCGACCGCGACGAAGGTCGCATCGGCAGCGGCGTCGACGGTGAACTTCGTGCCCCGCGCCTCGGCCCGCCCGTGCGGCGTCTCGACGACGAACGGCTTGGCGTTCTTGGCGACGAAGAGCAGGACCTGGCCGGACTGGAGCTTCAGGCGCCGCGGGGCGGCGAGGGCGTACTTGGCCTGACCCTTGACGTAGAGCACCGTGCCGTCATCCAGCCGCTCGGTCCGGACGGTGTCCTGGGCAACTCGCCACGGGTCCAGCCTCGAATCGGCGGGCTGGAAGATCATCCAGGCGACGGCAATGAGCGCCGCGGCCGCCGCAGCGTACGATGCGTATCGGACGAATCGCAACATGATGGACCTGCCTTCCTGCTGTTGGCCTGCCCTTGCCGTCCCGCGGTCGAACTGCTTCTTCAGTTCGGCCAGCATCTGCTGCTTCCGCTCGGGGTCCAGCTTCGGCGTGGCCGGGGCGTTGTGGAGGAGATGGGAGATGTTCTCGTCGAAAATGTCATGGTCGTCGGGCATTATGCGCCTCCGAGTTCTTCAAGATGGACTGACGTGCCGGCCAACGCCGCGAACGTCTGCTTGAACGCCTTGCGGGCACGCTTGAGCAGGCCCTTGACGGCGTCTACGGTGGTCGATCGCTCGGCCGCGATCTGCTGCAACGACTTGTCGTCCATGTACTTGGCCTGGAGGACGACGCGATAGTGTTCGGGCAGGTTCGCCAGCGTCATGCCCACCAGGTCCTGGGTTTCGCGGGCCTCGGCGACCTCGATGCTCAGCGGCGTGCGATCCAGTTCGGCCACCATCCGCAGCAGCGAGCGGTCAACCGAGTCCCACAGGGCCGCCAGGGGCCGGTGGCCGCGCTGGCGCAACACGTCGCGGATGCAGTTCCGCGACATCGTGCACAGCCACGAGACCATCGGCCCGCGATCGGGGTCGAAGGCGTCCAGGCGCTGAAGCGCCCGGGTGAAGGTTTCCTGCGTGACCTCGGCGGCCAGGTCGGCGTTGCGCCCAACTCGATAGAACGCAAAGCCGTACACCGCGTCGGCGTGCAGGTTGAACCACGTTTCGAGTGCGTCCGGGTCGCGACGTCGCATCCGGGCGACCAGGTCCGCATCCGATTCCATGCCTTTGATCTGTGCCACGTTCAACGGTTCTCCATGTAACGGGCGTCTTCGCCCGGCCGGCGCCTGGCCGCACGTGCTTCTACAGTCAATTGTCAGCGAACCGCCCGCGGGTGTCACAGTTTTTCGTATCACTTCACAGAGACCCGGCAGTCGTCGTCACAAGACGGGCAAACGCCCACGGGTCCTATCCCGTGGGGTATCTGATCCACAAAGCAGGTAGGGCGTGCAACTTGTTGCACGCGGAAGGGATGGTGCAGACGTTCCGCGTGCAACGAGTTGCACGCCCTACACTTCCGCCCCTCCGCCTCGAACCCAGCCGGACCTCCTGGCACGCACGAGGCCGCGGCCTAAGCGACGATCTCTCGGCCGAAGGGGTAGGTGGGGTCTGAAGACGCGGCAGGCGGCTACGGGGCGGCCAGCGGGCTTGGCCGGGACGTCCGTCAAACGAGCCTTTCAGATTGCTCTCCGATCGCGGCGGGCCTAGAATCCTTATTCCGTATCACACTCTCCCAGGAAAGGGCAATGCCGTGAAGACACTCATCCGATTCCTGTCTGTCGCCTGCCTGGTCGGATCACTGCTGTGTGCGGGAGGACCGTCGGCGTCCTTTGCCGCGGCGCGCAAGCCCAACATCCTGTTCATCATGTCTGACGACCACACGACCCAGGCGTTCGGGGTGTACGGCAGTCGTCTGGCGAAGCTCAATCCGACGCCGGCGATCGACGCGCTGGCCAGAGGCGGCATGCGATTCGACCGCGTCTTCTGCAACAACTCGATCTGCACGCCCAGCCGGGCGAGCATTATCACGGGGCAGTACCCCCAGACCAACGGCGTGCTGGACCTGGGGGGCAACATCCCGCCCGAAAGGCAGTACCTGCCCACCGAGATGCGAAAGGCGGGTTATCACACGGCGATGGTGGGCAAGTGGCACCTCAAGAAGGAGCCCGCCGCCTTCGACTACTACTGCGTCCTGCCCGGGCAGGGCAAGTACTACGATCCGATCTTCCGCATCCGGGGCGAGAGGCCCTGGCCGCGGAACACGATTCAGAAGAGGGGCCAGCACTCCAGCGACGCGGTGACCGACATCAGCCTCAAGTGGCTCAAGACCGGATGGGACAAGAAGCGCCCCTTCTTCCTGATGCACCACTTCAAGGCGCCGCACGACATGTTCCAGAACGCCAAACGCTACGACGGCTATCTCGAGGACGTGACGATCCCCGAACCGGACAATCTCCACAACCAGCCGGCGCCGGGGTTCGGCTCGACGGCCACGCGCGCGCTCGGCGCGGGCGTGACGAAGGCCCACCCCAGTTGGAACCTGGGACGTAAGCTGGGAATCGACCAGGGCCTCGACGAGCCGGCGTACGGCAAGGCGGTCTACCAGAAGTACCTCAAGCGCTACCTGCGCTGCGTCAAGGGCGTCGACGACAACGTCAGCCGCCTGGTCGACTACCTGAAGCAGACCGGCCAGCTCGACAATACGGTCATCATGTACACCGGCGACCAGGGGTTCTTCCTGGGCGAGCACGACTTCATGGACAAGCGGTGGATGTACGACGAAGCCATGCGCATGCCCTTCATCGTCCACTATCCCAAGTCGGTCAAGCCCGGCTCGACCAACGGGTGGCTGATCAACAACACCGACTTCGCCCCGACGATCCTGGCGTTGGCCGGCGTCGAGACGCCCGAGTACATGCAGGGGCGCAGCTTCGCCGGCGCACTGGCGGGCAAGCCCAGGCCCGCCGACTGGCGCACGTCGACGTACTACCGCTACTGGATGCACATGGCCCACGCGCTGAAGGTGCCCGCCCACTTCGGTATCCGCGCCGAGCGGTACAAGCTGATCTTCTTCTACGGCTGCACCCCAACGGGCCGCGGCAATACGCCGGTGGCATGGGAGTTCTACGACCTGCAGAACGACCCGCACGAGATGAAGAACCAGTACGCCAATCCCGCCTGCAAGGCGATCATCGCGAAGATGAAGGTCGAGCTGAAGGAGACGCGAAAGCGCCTCGGCGAGACCGACGCGAAGTACCCCGCAGTCCAGAAGATCATCGACGCCAACCCGTAAGAACAGCCTCGACGAGTCGGCGGAACATAATCACAGAGACGGCGGGGCCGTTGCGAAAGACAACAGGCCCCGCCGTCTCAACGAGTCTGGATGAATCCGCCCTACCTGCGCCTGCGGCGCAGAACCGCCAGGCCGCCCAGGGCCAGCAGGCTCATCGTTGCCGGCTCGGGGATGAATCCGATGATGAACGGCGAGAACTCATGGGTGCGCACGGTGAGCCAGTTCTCGTCGGTGTTGCGGGCAATCACTTCGAGGTACTTGTAGCCGCCGGTCACGCCATCGCGATGCCACAATCCCAGGTTGTTCTCTTCGTCCAGCGTCATGCCCGTGTCGTTGTATTGGACGGTCAGTTCGGCAGTGCCGAAGCCCCCGTCGAAATCGATCATCCAGACCTGCATCGTGTTGTTCGGGCCCCACATCCGAAGCGTGCCCGGGTCGTACGGGTCCACCCCGCCGAACATGTCAGTGAACTCCTGGTACGTTATCCCGTCCTTGTACTCGACTCCGAGGATTCCGCCGTCCGAGACGATATCGAAGTCGACCGTGATGCCGCCGTCCTGGCCGCTCTTGCCTCCGCCGTAGAAGTCCTGCGAGACGTTCTGGCCCGGCAAGGTGGGATCGAAATACCCGTTGACCGCCTCGACGTGACTGCGGTACAGGACGATGTTTCTCCGGAGGACTTCGAAGTCGACATCCGACACGTCATCGCGATGAACGACAGACCCGATGTGCACGCGCTCGCCGGGGTCGAGCGTAAGGCCCACGCCGAACGTAAGCTCATCAATCTGCCACAACGCGGCCTGCCCCTCTTGCCAGTCACCGATGCCCCGGTCTGCGAAACTGATCCAACCGTTGTACGTCAGCTTTCTCTCCGGGTGGCTCAACAGCCAGTACTGGTGGATCGTCAGCGCAGCGGTCGCATGCGTGTTGTGGATGAACGCATTGGACGCCATGTCCACCTGCACGATTATGGGACCGCCATCGACGGTGCTGAACGCGTGGGCAGTGCCCGGCAGGGCCACCAATATCGCGAGCATGAGGGACACGGATATCAGCGTGCGATACGTCCGAGTTGAGGGATGGAACATGGTGCGTCTCTCCTTCTTCCACTAAGGGACTACGAGCCTAAGTCTTGTCGTTCTCCGAAATCGATATGCCGCCCGTTTACGCGTCCGAACTGGCAAGCACAACCGATTACAATATATACACGAAAACACCTGATTGTGCAAGAGAAAAAACCACGCCATGCGCGCCTTTCTCTCACGGCAAGGCGCCCGCTCACTATCGGGAAGAGGTGGCTGCTCCGGACGAACGGTCGTCGTAGACGCGACGGCCGGAAAGGATAGCGCGCCGGTTGCGCTGCTCGATCGCGCGACGCCTGGCGAGGAAGTCCAGGCGCCGCTGGTCGGCCTCGCATGGCCTGAAGCCCGGCATGTCCGACCGCGGATGGGCTCGCAGGCGCTCGGCGCCTTTGCGGATCAGCGCGAGGGCCTGAACGTACTTGGAGTCAGCCTTGTCGGCAAAACCGCTCAAGCACAGGCTGCGCTCTGGTCGCGTGAAGTTGATCGGCGATCCGTAGCGCATGATCAGCCCGTTGAGCTGCGGGACGTTGTAGCTCCTCGCCTCGTTCCAGCCGTACTTGACCTTGCCCGGCGCGGCGGCCGCGAGCTTGCCGAGGGCGACCATCTCCTTATGGTCCAGCGGGCAGCGGCCGAACGTGTGCGTACGATAATACGTCACGTGCGAGGGATAGTACGGCACGTTCAGGTCGATCCAGGTGATGATGCGGTCGAGGTCTTCGGCGCTGAGCTTGACGCGCGGCTTGCCCTTGCCCCCCGCGGGGACGTGCCCCGCGCGCAGCATGTCCACCAGGCGGCTTTGGCGCGCGCCCCACGAATACGGCGGGATGACCTTCGTGGGCCCGGCGCCGACCGAGCAGACCAGCGGTTTCGGCTCGCCGGGCTTCGCGCGGACCCAGACCGCCGGCGAGCGCGACATCAGGTTCGTGTACGACAGGTTGAACGCGGGGCCCTTGTCGCCGGAGAGGTTGATCACCCGGGCCTTGCCGCTCGGGTCGCCCTTGGCGTCGTAGTCGTGGCAGCGGACACAGTGCCTGTCGAGCACGGGCTGGACCTCGACGGCGTAGGAGAACTTCCGCGCCGGACCGTACCACGGATCGAGGGGCGACGGGCCTCGCCTGGCCGCCATCGACTGACCCGACGACGACGAGGCGGGCTTGAGGTGGTCTTCATGACACCCTACGCAGGAGGCGGCCTCTCCGCCCTGGAGCATCGTGCCGCTCCGCATCGAGTGGATCATCATCCCGTCGGCGTCGAGCAGTTGGAAGTGGACAAACTTGTCCGCCGGCACGGTGAAGTAGGCAGACCCGTCACGTTCCACCGGAGCGCGGCCGAGGATGCGCTTGTTGTTGTAGTGGTGCCAGTTCAGCGCAACCGGATGGTGGCTGTCCCGGCTGCGTACGGGCGTCCAGTCGCCGATGCCTCGCGGAGGGTAGGTGCGCTTGGACGGGGCCTCGACGACGCGGATGAACTTGACGGCCCCGCGGCTGACGCGGTCCATCGACTCGCCCACGTAGACGTTCTGCACGTGAAACGTGCCCGTGTCTTTCGCCAGGTCGATGCGCGAAGGGATAACCGGCGGGCGGGTGCGCGGAGCAAGAGGCATCGGATCGAAGCAACCCGGGGCCTCGGCACAGAGCAGCACCTCGTTGCCGAACGTATCGACCAGGAACAGGCCCATCCGCCCGCGGCGGGCCACCTGGCGCGAGCAGAGGAAGTGCTTGTCCGATAGCGGGTACGGGTCCTCGTACTTCACCCGGATGCCGCGGAAGCTGTCGAACCGGTTGCCCACGCGCTCCTCGTGGTCCCAGTGGGTCATGTAAGGCCGGATGTCCGCGGGCCAGCTCCGGAGGACCGGCTCCATGCCGTCCAGTCCCCGGCTGCGGTCGCCTATGACCATGGCGCCCCAGGCCAACTCGTGCACCGCGCCGAAGACGGCCACGAACTGACGCGTGTCCGGCACGACGCGGGCGTCGACAACCGGCCCGGGCTGCCAGCCGTACCCGCCCCAGTACAACGCATGGTTCGTTCCGTCGGGGTTGGCCGTCCACAGCCCGTAGGCCGACGCGTAGTGCTTGTCCACGTACTCCCACCGCGTGTAGAGGATTCGCCCGTCGGGCATGAGCGAGGCGCGGCCCTCGAACTGCGTGTTGTAGCCGATCTGGCGGATGTTGGACCCGTCAGCGTTCATGGTGAACAGGTTGGCCATCAGGTGACGCTGACACGGGATGTACTTCGGGTCGCGCGTCGAGCTGAAGATGATCTTGCCGTCCGGCATGTACACCGGCTGGATGTCCGAGACGCGCGGGGCGAACGTCAGTTGCTTCAGCCCGCCGCCACTTGCGTTGATCTCGTACAGGTGATAATCGTCGGCTGCGTCGCGCCGCATCGAGAAGACGACCTTCTTCCCATCAAAGTGCACGTCCGGGTCGCGGATGATGCCCTTGGGCGCGGCGAGGACCGTCGTGACCCTGCCCGTCGCCGCGTCCAACCGCTTCAGCGCCCCCCCGCCGCGGAAGCAGTGTGTGTTGATCTCTCCCGTCTGGTACATCGTCGCTTCGGCGCCGTGCTCGTTGGTGTACTGCGCCCGCGTGACAAACAGGATGGGCTGCCCGCTGACCAGCGGGTTGGCTCCCAGCGCCTCGCGCCGCAGCGCCGCCAAGGCCGCGGCGTCCGGCGTCTTGCCCAGCGCCGCCAGTCGGTCGAGATACTCCCGCCCCTTGGGATACCTGTCGCCGAATGTTGCGATCAGATCATCAATCGCCACCCGCAGCGACGCAGCATCGCCTGCCGCCGGCGCCGCGCCGCGAGCATCGCCCGCCGCGCCCGACCACGCCATTGTCCCCAGAAGCACTGCCATCAAGAGCCGCGTCTTCATGTCCATGCCCTTCTCCTGATCCGCCCCCGCCGAAGCGTCCGTTTAGCGGGCGAGCTTGCTCGCCGTGTATCGTCGACCGGCGTCTTCGCCCCGTCACTTCTGCGGGCGCGGCGTTACGGTCGCGTTGGGCGCCGGCGCGAGGGGGCGCCCCTTTTCGGGGCCGAGGCACTGCACCTTGCCGTCTGCCGTCACCACATACAGCCGCCCGTTGGCGGCGATCATGCCGTCGAACCGTGGCATCGACTCCAGGCGATAGGCCGCCAGCTTCTTCCCGCCCTCGACCGAGACCGCCACCAGCAGCGCGCCGTGCTTGCCTTCGAAGGCCTCCGACTGCTCAACGAGTTTCTTCCGCGTCTCGGGGTCGGCCAGTTTCTTGACCGACTCGACCTCATCCTCGACGTCCGGCGGGCCGGCGACGAACAGGACCTTGTCGGCCAGCACCATCGCGGTGACCTGCACGGACGTGTCGTTCGACCATGACGGGACGAACCGGGTGACCTTCAGCGTCCTGAACTGGCCCGTCCGCTTGCCCTTTCTCTTGACGGGCTTGCGTTCGGAGCCCGCCGGGACGATCTCGGGCTGCTTGGCGGCGGCGAACAGGTGGTACTCCAGCGGCGTGGTCCAGCGGAAGTACTGCCACAGCCTCCCGTACCCGTACACCGTCTTGTCGTCGAACACCAGCAGCCGCCCGGCGGGCGTGACGCGGCCGGCCTGGTGGTATCCGCCGGCCCCGGAGGCGAACGCGCGCCCGTACACCCAGTACGTCCGGTGCCACAGCGTGTCGTCCAGGAACCCGGTCGGGCTGAACAGGTGTCGATCGTCGCCCTGCTGGGCCTTCACCTCGACGTACGTCACAAACTTCCGCTTGCCCTGCGGGTCGAACGGCAGCGACCGCATGTAGACGTACTTGTCGTCGCTGGACAGGATATCCGGCAGGGCGACCGGCATGTTGAGCCCGCGAATGTGCTCCTGCAGGTTCTCTCCGCTGACCGGGTCCTTGTCGTCGAGAATCGTCTCGAAGAGCTTCCGCCCCGTCCGCGGATCCAGCCGAAGCAGGCGCAGGCCTCCGTCGAGGAACATCGACCGGCCGGCCACGCAGTAGACGGTATCCTCGCGGACAAGCACGCTGCCGTGCACCGGCCAGACGGACTCGAGCTGCTCGAACGCGCCCATGCGCCTGTCGGCCGGCGCGGCGCGGAATCGCCAGATGAGCTGCCCGTCGGCGGCGGCGAGACAGTAGACGTATCCATCTGCCGAGCCGAAGATCGCCCGCCCCTGCCAGATCGTCGGCGGCGAGTCGACCCGTCCGCCGGCGGTGAAGCTCCAGGCAGGCTTGCCGGTAGCCTCGTCCAGGGCATGGACCGTGTGGGTGTCCACCGAGGCGACAAACAGCTTGCCCCCGGCGACAACCGGGCTGCTCAGTCTAGCCCCGAGATCGACCTGCCACGACCGCTTCAAGCCGCGCGGCCTGACGGCGGCCTTCGTTGAGCCGCTTCGCGCCGCATTGTGTCGATACGTCGGCCAGTCTGATTGCGGCTTGCTTGCCCTGAGCCCTGTCGAAGGGCGGATTGCGGATTGCGGATTCTTCCCAAAGGCGGGTCCTTTCGTGAGACGCTCGCTGTCCTTGGGCGCCGGGATCTTGACCTTCGACGGCGGGGCCAGGGCGGTGAAGCCGAACAGCTTGGCCTCGATGTAGCAGGCACAGGGGTGCTGCGGCGCGTAGATCAGCCCGTTGCAGGGCATGATGCCGTACAGGCACGCGCCGCGGACCCAATGGTGGCACGTCCAGTGCTTCTTGGCCGGATCGACGAACTCGATGCCGGTCCGCGAGTAGAGCAGGTACTTGTCGGTGGCCTTGGCGCGGTAGCAGCGGTGGTGGAACCAGTGCGTCTCGACGTCGGGCGGGAACTCGCTGACGACCTTGCCCGTCCGCAGGTCGCGTCCCACCGTTATGCCCGAGTCCCTGCCCTGGGCAATCGCGCCGTGCCAGACTACCCCGTTGGCCACGAGAATGTCGTCCGACGTGCCCATGTGCCCGCAGGGCAGGTGTTCGGCCTGCCACAGCGCCTTGCCGTCCTTCGCCGACAGGGCAAACATCGTGGTCGACCGCTTGTCAGTGTACTTCTCGCCCGCCGCCATGCCGCTGTACAACACCACGTCGCCGCTGACCACCAGCGTCGCGCCGGACGAACTCCTCATCTTCTCGCGCACCGGCAGGGGCTGGGACGTCCACCGGACTTTCCCGCTGCCGCGATCGAGACACTGGATCTTCTTGCCGTCGTGGAACAGGACCCCGCCGGCCCCGGCCGCCAGCGACAGCGAGACGACGTTGGACTTCGTGCTCCAGAGCACCTTGCCCGACTCGGCCTGAACGGCCATCACCGTGCGCGGCGCCTGGGTCCACAGCGGCCCGGTGTTGGCCGCCTTAATCTCCCTCAGGTCCGCGTAGGTCTTCTTCGGATCGCTCCGCAGGGGCTGGCCCTTGCCGGCCACGCTCAGCAGCAGCACGCCGTCGTCGCAGAGGATCTCCTCGGTGGCCTTGGTCTGCCCGTACGTGCGGACGGTCTTGCCCGTCGCGGCGTCCAGGGCCGTCAGCGGCGCATCGACGCCCAACGTCACGTACACCCGGTCGCCAACGGCCACCAGCCGACGCGTCATCAGTTGAGGCCCGCTCTTCAACGGCCACAGGTGCTCGTGCCACGGACCGACCTCACGCTTCCAGAGCACCGTGCCGTTAAACGCGTCGCGCGCGATCAGCCGCCACCGCGGCGGGGTCAGGATCGACGCGCGGGGAGCCTCGTCGAAGATGGTGAACACGCGCCCGCCGGCAGAGACCACCGCACTGACGCTGGACATGTGATCGTGCTGCCGCGAGTACCGCATCCCGCCGACCCACTGGTAACGCGTGGGCGGCTCAATGAGGCTGTCGTGGGCCACCGCGTTGTTGCCCGGATCGTGGAGGTAGTGCGTCCACTCGTCCATCTCCGCGGGCCGGGGCTTGACCGTCTTGGCCCATCGCCCCCCGCGTTTGACGTAGGCCACGCCCTTCGGCGCCAGGACGCGCATGACCTCTGCCATCGGCACACCGCCGAGGGACTCGGCAACCACGAGGTTGATCATGTTGTCGATGTAGGGCAGGCCCTTGCCGTCGAACGTATCGGCGGACACCGGCCCGTACAGCGCGAGCGAGGCGATGTGCTTCCGCGCCGCGGCGACGTTCTTCGCATCGGTGTCGAGGCCCTGGACGAGGTAACCGGCGCCGGCCCGCAGCGCCGCGGTGAGCTTGCCCTGGCCGCATCCCACGTGGACGATCACCCCGCCGCGTACGCCCGTGGCCTTGAGGATCTGCGAGGCCAGGGCCTTCGGCAAATCGGCCGCCGATGCCGCGGGACAACTGAGCACGCCGGAAAGCAGCAGCACGATGGCGACCGTACGCCGGCGGTGAAATCGATTTGTATCCGATCTGTTCATTGGGCAACTCCCATCAGCTAGCGGCCTCGGGCGTCCTGTGTGATCTGTACTTCGCGACGGTCACAAAGCACTGACCTCAAGTGTACCGCCCCCGCCCGCATCTGCTCAAGGGCCGGCACCACCCCCTTTGACTTGCACGGGCAGAGGGCAGACAATAGACCCTCGTCAGGAGGGTTCCCGGCCTGCCGAACGACAGGGTGTCAGCGCCGGTGTGAAAATGGGGTAAATCGGGCGGTTTGAAGATGCGCGG
>CAZVEV010000198.1:0-11299 GCA_964625865.1 uncultured Planctomycetaceae bacterium
CCCCCCCCCCCCCCCCCCCCCCCCCCCCCCGGGGGGGCGGGGAGGAGGGGAAGGGTGGCGTCTTGGGCTAGTGACGAATCACCGTTCCACGGGGACAAGCCCCGTGGTGACGTAGCGACAACTGCATGTTCGTTCCCTTTTCCTCTTGCAGAGTAACTTTCGGCGATTCCATCGTGTGTCCTGATACGCGTACTACACCTTCTCCGGCACGTTGAATTCCTTGCGCGACGCGATGTGGACCAGCGCGTTGGCCGCTTCGGCGTGTGCGCCGGTGAAGCGTTCGGCCTTGTTGTCGTAGGTGAGCTTCGGCCCGGCGATGAACGGGATCTTGCCCAGGTCGACCTTGTTGTGCTTGAGCTGGGCGGCCATGGAGTCGAGGGTATTGACCGCGTCGGGGTGGCCCTTGAGCGAGGCGCGGATATCGTCGACGGACGCCTTTGAGCCGATGCGCCAGGCGATGTTGGCGAGGTGACACATCGCCGTGCTCTGATGCCCGACCTCGATCTCGGCGTTGAGCGTCGAGTTGTCGTTGGCTCTTACGGCGTTGATGAAGTTGGAGGCATGTCCGCTGCCGGCGTTGCCCCGGTAGTTGGCGATGACCTTTCCGTCGAGATCGTACCCCTTGCCGCCGCCGCGAGAGATCCTGATATAGCCCTTCTCGCACATGATGTAATTGCCCCCGTGAGAGCCCAGGTACACCGCTCCGCTCTTGCCGCCTCTGACGCCCGGCATGTTCCGGATTTCAACGACGACCTTCACGCCCTTGTGTTCCATCACGGCGAACTGCATGTTCGGCGTCTGGCCGTTGTCGTCCCAGAACCTGTTGCCGACGCCCATCACGTTGGTCGGCACGTCGTCCCAGCCGAGAATATGGCGCAGGTCATCGACGTAGTGCACCGCCCAGTTGCCTACCTCGCCGTCGCCCCAGTTCCACTGCCAATGCCAGTCATAATGAAACTGCTTCCGCATGACAGGCGTCATCGGCGCCGGGCCGGCCCAGAGATTGTAGTCAACCGACGCCGGCGGCTTGACCGGCGAGGTGATCTTCCCGATCGGCTTCCTGGCGCCCAGCTTGCTGCAATGCGCCCACAGCACCTTGCCGTACTTGCCTGCCTGAACATCTCTCGCGGCCGCCTTGGTCGCCGGACACGACCGCTGCTGCGTGCCCGCCTGGCAGACGCGTCTGTACTTGCGGGCGGCCTCGACCATCTTGCGCCCTTCCCAGATGTTGTGGCTGACCGGCTTTTCGACGTAGACGTGCTTGCCCGCCTGCATCGCCCAGATCGCCGCCAGGCAGTGCCAGTGATTCGGCGTGGCGATGACCACCGCGTCGACATCCTTCATCTCCAGGAGCTTGCGCATATCCTGGTGCTTGACCGCGCCCTTGGCTTTGCCCATGCGCCCGGCGTCGGCGTCGCTTACCGCGATAACCTTGCTGTTGCCTTTGTTGAAACGCCCGCAATGACCCCCGCCCTGATTTCCTGTGCCTATCACGCCGATATTGACGCGGTCGTTCGCACCCAGCACGGTCTGCGGGGCCAGGGAATACACCGTGCTAGCCGCCGCCGCGGTCTTGATGAAGCGTCTTCTTGAGATGTTCTTTGCGGTCATAGGTCCTCACGTGTCCTTTTTTGTTTGCCCAGTGTCGTCGAAACAAGGGGCGCAGGGGCGATACCTGTTTTCTTCATCCAGATAGACCTCACCTTGTACACGCTTGGCGACGTGATTTCAACCGCGCTCAATCGCGCAGTGCGCGGCAATCCCGTTCGAGGTCGGACCCCGCGCGTGATCCGACTCCGCGCGGAGTTGCAGCGCGCACGGGGCGAAATCGTGGTGGACGGACAATCCGTACGACGCGCGAAACCGCAAGCGGTTACCCGTCAGCGTCGGAGCGGGGGTCTGGGGGCGGATTCTCGTCGGGGCGGGCGAGCAGTTGGGAGGTCTGCTCGGCGGCGAACTGGTTGGTGTAGAGGGTGTAATAGCGGCCTCGGGCGGCGATCAGGGAGGCATGGGTTCCCTGCTCGATGACGTGCCCGCCGTCGATGACGAGGATGATGTCGGCTGACCGGATGGTCGAAAGGCGGTGGGCGATGATGAAGCTTATCCGCCCGGCGAGCACGCCGGCAAGACCGTCCTGGATCAGGCGCTCGGTCTCGGTGTCGACCGATGAGGTCGCCTCGTCCATGACGAAGATCTGCGGATCGGCGAGGACCGCACGGGCGAATGAGACCAGTTGCTTCTGCCCGGTCGAGAGGCTCCCCCCGCCCTCGCCGACTTTGGTCTGGTACCCGGCGTCGGACTCGCTGATAAAGCCGTGTGCGTGGACCTGGGTGGCGGCGTCGGCGACCTCGTCGTCGGTCGCGTCGAGGCGGCCGTAGCGGATGTTCTCGGCGATGGTGTCGTTGAACAGGTGGGGGGTCTGCAGCACGATGCCCAGGTTGCTCTGGAGCCACGCCAGCGAGCGATTGCGGTACTCCACGCCGTTGATGAGGATCTGTCCCGCGGAGGGCTCGTAGAAGCGACACAGCAGGGAGACCACCGTACTCTTGCCCCCGCCGGTGGGGCCCACCAGGGCGACGGTCTGCCCGGCGCGGACGGTCAGATTGAACTCGTGCAGGACGGTCTGGTCTTCGACGTAGGCGAAGGAGACGTCGCGGAATTCGACGGTCTCGATATGCTGATCGTATCCGTCGGGCGCGACGCTGTCCTCACGAGGACGGTCCCGGTTCTCGGCAAGGGCGGCCAGCGCGTCGGGCGTGTCCTTGACCTCGGGTTCGGTGTCGATCAGGCCGAAGACGCGTTCGGCGGCGGCCTGGGTGCTCTGGAAGTCGGCCAGCACGCGGGCGACTTCCAGGATGGGCCAGACCAGCATGCCCGAGCAGTTGATGAACAACACGAGCGTGCCGATATCCGCATCCAGCCCGGCGGCCACCGCGGCGATGGCCTTTCCGCCGGCGCCCCAGAGGGCGATCCCGCCGGCGATGGCGCCGAGGGTGATGACGATAGGCAGGTACGTCGAGGTCAGGACGGCCATCCGCACCGACTGGCTGTACATGACGCCGGTCTTGTCCTCGAACTCGCCGAGGTTTCGCTCCTCGCGCACCAGGACCTTCGTCGTCCGCACGCCGGAGATGCACTCGCTGTAGGCGGCGGTGATGGTGGAGTTCTGCTTGCGGACGGCCCGCGAGGCGGCCAGGATCCGCCGCTGAAACGCCAGGGAAATCCAGATCAGCGGGGGCATAATCGTCAGGACCAGCAGCCCCAGCTGCCAGTTGAACACGAGCATGATAATCGACAGCCCGACGACCATGCAGGAGCCCCAGACGATGTCGAGGGTTCCCCAGGCCAGCGTGCGGCTGACGCGGTCGCAGTCGCTGGTGAGCCTGGCGACCAGCCACCCGGCGGGGCGGCGGTCGTAGAAGGAAAACGACAGGTCCTGCAGATGCTCAAAGGCCTTCTTGCGGATGCCGTGCGCCACCCCGGTCGACAGACGCCCCGCCTGCCGGATGAACGCCATAATCGAGACGGCGAACACGATAGCCGTTGCCAGGTACGCCCCGCCCCACAGCCACAGGACCGTCGCCGAGCCCTGTCCGGCAAGGGCTCGGCGCACGGTGTCGATGACGTACTTGGGCAGCATGGCGAAAACGCCTTCGCACGCGGCGACGATGATGGCCGAGACCGCCAGTCCGATCCAGTCGCGCAGGAAGGGCCTGGCGTGGCCGGCGAGCGTCTTCCACGTCCGGACGTCGAAGTTCTTGTCGTATTCTTCCTCATGCCAGTGGGCGTCGGCGGTCATGGCGGACTCCCTTCGGCATCATGGGGATCGATGGCGGCCACCGCGCTCTGTATCTGCCACAGCCTGCGGTACATGCCCGCCTCGTTGACAAGCTGTTCGTGCGTGCCTTCCTGCACTACGCGCCCGGCGTCGAGGACGAGGGTCCGGTCCGCATGCCGCAGCGTCGTCAGGCGATGGGCGATAACGATCGTCGTTTGCTTGCCGTGGCGCCTCGCCAGCGTGCGGAGGATCATCGCCTCGGTTCGCGTGTCGACGGCGCTGAGAGCGTCGTCGAGTATCAGCACGGGGGGCTGGCGCAGCAGGGCGCGGGCAAGGGCCACCCGCTGACGCTGTCCGCCGCTGAGGGTTACCCCGCGCTCGCCGACCACCGTGTCGTACCCCTCGTCGAATGTCACGATGGACTCATGCATGCACGCCGCGGCCGCCGCGTCGACCATCGCGTCGTCGCCCGCGGTATGGCGGCCGAGCTTGATGTTCTCACGCAGCGAACGCGAGTAGAGGAACGGTTCCTGCAGGACCACGCCGATCTGCGAGCGGGCGACCTGTCGCGGCAGGTCTGACAGTTCGACCCCGTCCAGGCGTATCGAGCCGGTCTGGTAGTCGTACAGCCGCAGCAGGAGGTTGATCAGCGTGCTCTTGCCCGACCCGCTGGGCCCCAGGATCGCAAGCGTCTGGCCCGGCTCGACGTGGAGCGATATGTCTCGCAGGACGTCCACGTGCCCGTGCGAGAACGACAGGTCTTCGATGACAATCTCGCCTCGGACCGGCGGACGGACCGGGGCGTCGGCGTCGGGCGAAGCCGCGATGTCAGACTCCACGTCCGCCGACAGGATCGCGTTGATCCGCCCCAGCGCCACCAGGGCCTTGCCCAGATCCGCGAGGATCCGCCCCACGCGCCGCACCGGCCACAGGTACATGCCCACGCACCCGAGGAACGCCGTCAGCGTGCCGACGGTGATGCGCCCCTCGATGGCCCAATAAGCCCCGACGGTCAGCACGAGCCCGGCCTGGATGTTCGTCATCAGGCCCGAAAGGGGCCAGTACGTGCTCATCAGGTGGATCAGGTCGTACCATTCGCGGCGGTACTCGTCGTTGCGGGCGCCGAATCGTTCGCACTCGAACCCCTGCCTCGCAAAGGCCCGCACCACGCGCACGCCCGTGAGATTCTCCTGGACGTTGGCGGTCATCTGGCCTTCGGCTTCGTCGACGCGCTGGAAACTCTCGCGGACGTTGACGAAGAACCGCATCGAGTACCAGATCACGATCGGCAGGACGGCCATCGACAGCAGGCCCAGTTCCACGTCGAGCATCAGCAGGATCGGCAGGCCGATCGCGAGCAACACCACCGCGCGGGCGACCTCGACCAGTTGCGAGGCCAGGAACAGGCGAACCGTTTCCACGTCGGACGTGCACCGCTGGATCAGGTCGCCGGTCTGCTGCGTGTCGAACCAGACGACCGGCAAGTGCTGCAATCGCTGGTACAACTGGTCGCGGAGCGACCTCGCCATCGACTCGGCCGCCTGGGCCGACCACTTGCCGCGGATGTAGATGAACACGCCCCCGGTTGCGACGATGGCGACCATGGCGGCGGCGACCAGCCAGAGGTTCCCCGCAATGGCGGCCCGCCCGCCCACGGACGCGACGATCGTGCCCGTGACGGTGGATCGATCCAGCGGCTCGTCGCGGATCACGTGGTCGATGGTGGCCCGTGTGATGAGGGGGGGCAGGTACATCAGGGCGACGCTGATGAAGATCGCGGCGATGGCGATGGTGTACCGAAGGCGCTGCCCCCGCATCAGTTGCCACAGTATGCCCAGTCGCTCCCGCATCTCTCGCGTCCGTCGTCCCGGCGCCCGTCCCGGGGTGATCTCCACAACACATACCCAATCGAGCGTGGTTCAAGAGAGGGTAACAGTCAGGCGACTCAGAGAAAAGCCTCGTGACGGGATCGAGCGTCCGTGTTTAGCGGTCGATCGTCAGATCGAGGTTTTCCCGCGCCGAGGGACGCTCCGTTCGCACGACAACGCGGATCTGACGATCCGCCGCGAAACATCGCGCCCGTGCACTTTGATTCGCTCTTCGACCGTGCTATCCTTAATAGAGTCAGCGCAGACGGTTCGCGCCGCCGATAGAGCGTACACCGAGGACGACTATGACCAAGACATCTGCTGTCGCGATAACGCTTCTGCTTGCCGCCGTTTCGGTCGCCCAGGCGGCCAAGGCGCCGGAGAACCTTGCACCGAAGGCGAAGATCTCCGCAACGTCGATCTACTCCAACGACTACCAGGCCGGGTTCGTCGCCGACGGCGTGGTGCCCGCCCAGGGCTCCAAGGCCGACGTCAAGAAGGCCTGGTGCGTCAAAGGCGATACCCATCGCAACGGCGCGACGCTCACGTTCGAATGGGCCAAGCCGGTGGCCGTGCGCGAGATCGTCTACTACGGGCGGACCGCGTGGCTTGCCAATGAGAACTGGAAGGGCTACCAGGTCGTCATTGACGGCAAGGTCGCCTGCAAGGGCATGCTCAAGAGCGGTCACGGGCCACAGCGTATCACGCTGCCGAAAGCGATCCCCGCCAGCAAGCTCGACCTGAAGTTCACCAGCTCGTACGGCGGGTTCAATCCCGGTGCGTCGGAGGTGCGCATCTATTCCGTCGTCCCGGCGCAGTCGGTGTTGGGTGCGTTCCGAACGACCGCGCCGGCCAAGCGCTCCGCTCCGCGCAGGACGGTCGGGCGCGTCCCGAAGGCCGACCAGGTGGACCCGGCCAAGCTGAGGGAGTTGATCACCGAACTAGAGGCCAGCCACGGTGCGAAGTATGCCTGTGCGGACCAGCATCTGGCGCGGCTCGACGCGCTGACCAAGGCCGCCGCCGGGGGCAAGGACGTGGGGGCCGACCTGGCGCAGCTCCAGCGCCAGGCGCTGCTGTTCGACGTGGACAAGCTTCTGGTGATCAAACGTCACGAGATCAGGGCTTCGCACGTCTATACGTATCATTACGAAGGCTTCCGCGCGGGGGCCGGACTCTACGTCGTCTCGCCGCACGCCCCGGACGCCGAGCCGGTTGAACTGGTCTCTTCGCCCACGGGCCAGATCCTCGAGTGCGACCTGTCGTATGACGGCAAGACGGCGCTGTTCTCCTGGCGCAAGACGCAGAAGGAGGCCTACCACGTCTGGCGGATCAACGTGGACGGGACGGGCCTGAAGCAACTGACCGACGGGCCCAAGCACGACTACAACGCCTGCTGGCTTCCCGACGGCGGGATCGCGTTCCTCTGCACCAAGAGCCCGCAGTTCGCGTACTGCTGGCACGCCCCGGTGGGGGTGGTCTACCGCATGACCGCCGACGGCGGGGACGTCAAGCAACTGTCGGCCAACTACCTCAACGACTTCACGCCGTACCCGCTGAGCGACGGGCGGATCATCTACAGCCGCTGGGAATACGTGGACCGCCCCGCGATTCCCATCCAGAGCCTGTGGACGATGAACCCGGACGGGACGGGGCTGTCGATGTACTTCGGCAACGCCGTGCTGAGCCCGGGAACGTTCATGGAGGCGAGGTCGATTCCGGGCACGCAGAAGATCGTTTGCACGATGACCGGTCACAACGGTCCGACGCGCGGGGCCATCGGCGTCATTGACCGTCGCAAGGGCGTCAACGCCCAGGAGGCCATCGTCAACATCACGCCCGACACGCCGGTCCCGCCGGTGAATCGGGGTAATGGCAATACGGGCGGATCGAAGCCGTACAGTTGTCCGCTTCCGCTGGACTCGCATCGCCTGCTGTTGTCGGCCCGCGGGCCCGTGCTGGTCCGGACGTTCTCCGGGACGTGCATCTCGACGGCCCTGCCCGCCCCCGCCGACGGGATGCAGTACTTCAACGCCCAGCCGATCGCGCCGCGCCCGCGCCCGCCGGTTATTGCCTCGCAACTCGACGAGCGGCTGCACCCCGAGCAGGCGACGATCTACCTCCAGGACGTCTACAACGGGCTCGAGCCGCAGGTCAAGCGCGGGCAGGTCAAGCGGATCCGCGTCGTCCGCGACATGCAGAAGACGGTGCGTATCGACCCGGGCAAGCGGGCGTTCGGATTCCAGTTCCCCGTGATCTCCTGCGGGGCGACGTATGCGGGCAAGGACGTGCTCGGCGAGGTGCCCATCGCCGAAGACGGCTCGGCCTCCTTCATGATCCCCGGCGCCATGCCGATCTACTTCATGGCCCTCGACGCCCAGGGCCGCGCCGTCCAGCGGATGCGGAGCTTCACCCACCTGATGCCCGGCGAGGCCCAGGGCTGCGTGGGCTGTCACGAGCACCGGCTGCACGCGGGCAACGTCTCGTCGCGGGCGGTGACGCTCTATCGCCCGCCGCAGCATATCGAGCCGCCCGAGTGGGGCCCCGGGGGGTTCGACTACTCGCGGATCGTTCAGCCCGTGCTCGACAAGTACTGCATCCGCTGCCACGACTCGGTCAAGGCCCCCAATCGCGTGGACCTGACCGGTGGGAAGACCGACTACTTCAACGTCTCCTATGACGTGCTGGCCCGCGAGAACCAGGGGCGGACGGGCAGTCCCTACGTCAGTTGGATTCCCACGTACAACGGGCACGAGCAGAACATCCTGGTCAACAAACCCCTCTCGTGGGGCTCGCCCAAGAGCAAGCTGGCCGAGATCGTCCTGGGCGCCCACGTGGACAAGGCGGGCAAGCCGCGGTTCACCATGGACGTCGCCTCACAGAAACGCGTCCTGGCGTGGATCGACCTGAACGTGCCCTACTACGGGACCAGCGAGACAGCCTATCCGGACAACCGCGGCTGCAGACAGTTGTATCCGAAGGACCTCGACCGCGTGCTGGCCGACGTAGCCAAGCGGCGCTGCGCCACCTGCCACAAGGGCGGCAAGGTCCCGCGTCGCGTCTGGACGCGAATCACCGAGCCGCACCTGAACCCGTTCCTTCTCGCCCCGCTGGCCAAGTCGGCGGGGGGAAGCGAAAAGTGCGGCAAGGCGATTTTCGAGTCGGCCGACGACCCGGACTACAAAGCCATCCTCAAGACCTTCGAGCCGATCCACAAGATGATCAAGGTCAACCCCCGCCTGGACATGACCGGCGGAAAGCCCGCCCCAAACGTCTGCCGCGATACGATGTAGTGCGTTTCGTTTAGCGGGCGAGCTCGCTCGCCGTGCTTCCGTTCAAGGTGCAGACAACCGTTTCGTTTAGCGGTCGATCGTCAGATCGACGCTCTTCTCACGCACCGCATTGGGAAAGCGTCGATCTGGCGATCGACCGCTAAACGTCACGCACCTGCAACTCATCGTCTCACTCGGATCCCTTGTTGTTACACACGCTTTACAGTCGCGCCGCATCCCCGGGCGTCATAATCACTGTGGCGGTCGTGGTGACCGCCGGTTGCTGGAAGTCAAACGCAAGGAGTACGATCATGAACATATGGAACTGCCTGATGGCGACGGTGGCCGCACTGGCGACGATGGCGATCGTCGTCGTAACGAACTGGCCCACCGTCCTGGACGCCAAGGGCCCCGCCCCGGCGCCCAGAGTCGCGAAGGTCATCAAGACGCCGACGATGACCGTCGACGGCTGTACGTTGAGCTTTGTCCCGCAGGGCAAGCCCGCCAAGGGCGACCAGGAGTATGTCGTCCGTCTCAAGGCCGTCAACAGCACTGACAGGCCCGTGAGCTTCGACATGACCGTTTCGGTGATGTCGCAGTCGCTGTCGTCGCGGTTCTCCCGCATGCCGGTGATGCCGAAAGAGAGCTGGAAGCGAACGTGCCCGATCTCCCTGGTCGCCGGCGAGACCACGGAGATCGCCATACCGACGGGCAAGAAGGCCTCGGAGCTGGGGATCCTCCTGTCGACCCGCGTGACGGTGGATGGCAAGCACCTGTTCGGCGGACGGTTCTCGGCCCTTGTCTCGGCTGGAACGCCTAATGGCGGCGTGCCGATCAGCGGGGCCCTGAAGACGCAACTCAATGGTAAGGCTGCCCGGCTGGACCCGGCGGCCGTCAAGCGGATTGCCGCCGGGCGCGGAGGCTGACCGTGCATCGCAAGCCGGTAGCTATCGGCATCGCGGCGGGGCTCGTGCTGGCCGCGATCGTCCTGACCCATGCCTCCCGTCGCGCCGCCTCCGTCGCGGCGCCGCGGGCGGGCGCCGTCTTGTCCGACTGCGACGGACGGCTCGAGGACATCGTGATCCACTACGTGCCCCAGGCCGCCGGGATCGTCACGCAGGCCTATCGCGACTTCCTGCCGGCTCTGCCGCCCGACGTGACGGTCCACGTGGTCTGCCCGGACCAGGCCGCCTTCGACGAACTACGCCAGGCGGTCGGGCCGACGGCCTGCGGGCTGTCTCCTGTGGTTACGGGGCATGCGATGACTACCTGGTCGCGGGATCGCTGGCTCGCCCTGGCAGCGCCGCCGGACGGGGGGCCGGTGACGCTGCTGAGCCCGCGAGGGGAGACCGCGGCTGAAATCTGGCCCGAGCGCAAGGGCGACCAGCAGACCGGGGGCGACATCGCCGCCGCGCTCGGACCCGATCGCGTACTCGCCGAAAGAAGCGGTCTGTTGTTCGACGGCGGGGACTTCGTAGCCGACAGCCGCTGTGTGTTCGTGACGCCCAGCGTGGCCGAGCGGAACATCCAGCATACGGTCGCCGACCGCCGGGAACTGATCCATGCCCTGGGCCGGCGGCTTGGTCGCACGGTCGTCCTGCTGGACGAGGCCCCCCCGTACCATGCGGGGATGTTCATGATGGCCGCGGGCGACGGCGTGATGCTCGTGGGCGACCCGAAGCTCGGCGCCGAGACCCTTGAGCGGGACCTGCCTGGCGACATGATGCCCCCGGGCGTGGACCTGAGCGCCGCGACGCAGCGTCTCTTCGACGCCGTCGCCCGCCAATGCCGCGCCGAAAGCTACCGTGTGATCCGCGTGCCCACCATCCCCGGGCGCGACGGCAGGACGTACCTGACGTATCTCAACGTCATCCTGGATTCGCGCGACGGCAGGCGGACCGTCCACATGCCCGTCTATCGCGGCGTCGAATCGCTCAACGCGGCAGCCGCCGAGGTCTGGCGCCGGGCCGGCTGGACCGTCCGCCGCGTCGACTGCACCGCCTCCTACGTCCACTTCGGTTCCCTCCGCTGCCTGGTCAACGTCCTTTCGCGGGGCCGTTAAGGACGCCGGCCAAGACCCTGCCGAGAGTTCTGGTCCGAGCCCAGCCGGACCCCCTGGCAGGCGTCAGGAGGCGGCCTAAGCGACGAACTCCCGTTCAGGGGGGGCAGGGGTCATTTTCGCCCGCCGAGGGCGGCCAGGGCGGCCTGTGGGCTTGGCCACCCGCCGCGCGGTCGCTGAGGGCCACGGCGGCGATCGTGCCGAGACAGCTTGCCCCACACGGGCTCATCCATTTTTCAGCGCGTGTCGATAGTCGTAGGGCGTGCAACTCGTTGCACGCGGGATGAGTGTCTTGGCCGTTCCGCGTGCAACGAGTTGCACGCCC
>CAZVEV010000199.1:0-11250 GCA_964625865.1 uncultured Planctomycetaceae bacterium
CGCTGCCCCGCCAGAGAAACATCACAGGCCCGAATGGGCCTGAACGGTTACCGATATTTTTTCGAGGGGGTAGTCTGATCGGCTCTCCGCGGGCGCTGGCGGACCGATCATTCCGATGGGAAAGGGGCGACGGCGTGGTGCCACGGCCCACGCGTGGCACAGGGCCGTGCTGGGGGAACTGAGCGCGCGGTCCGCACGGCCCTCCGCTTCGCGCAGGACCGTGGCACCGGTCAGGCGTACTGGACGACGCGGGGGCAGTCGGGGTCCGGGGCGGCGGGATCGCCCAGCAGGTGGGCGCTGACGGCATGACAGCCGCCGCGGCAGATGTCCAGGTAGGGGCACGACGCACAGGGGTCGGGGGCGCGGGCGGGCCAGGTGCGCCAGGGGGTGAAATGCGATCCGCCTGCCCACTGATCGGGCAGGTCGAAGACCGACAGGGCGGTGGGGGGCAGGAAGGAGCACCCGCTGACGCGGCCGTCGGAGCGCACGCCGACCAGGACATTGCCGGCCTCGCAACCGTAGGTCGCCGTCGCGTTGAGCACCTCGCGGGGTGGATGGTGATAACAGAGCATGGGCACGAAGGAGCAGTCTATCTTTGCCGTCATGCCATGTGTCGTGGCGAGGTCTTGGAGGGTGGGCAGGAGGGCGACGTTCTGGTCGAACGTGGTGCGGTTTTCGGCGTAGTGACGGGCACCCCGGCCGGCCGGCTTGAAGCGGAGGACCTCGATCTCGCTGGCGCCCTTGGCGGCGGCGTAGGCGAACAGGTCGTCGAGGCCGTCGAAATTCGCGCGCCCCAGGACGGTGTTAATCCCGACGGGCACGCCGGCGGTCCGCAGCAGGACAATGGCGCGGTCGGCCTGGTCGAACAGGTCGTGCCCACGGAAGACGGCGCTGAGCGGGCCGACGCCGTCCAGGGAGACGTTGACCTGCCCGAAGGTGGTCAGCCGCTCGGCCTGGTCTTCGGTGAGTCCCAGACCGGACGTGGTGAGGTTCGGCACGAGGCCGACGCTTCTCGCATGGTCGGCCAGTTCGAACAGGTCGTCTCGCAGCAGGGCCTCGCCGCCGCCGAGGGCGACGTGAAAGACGCCCATGCCGGCCAGGGCGTCCAGGGCCCGCTTGAACGTCTCGGTGTCCATCTCGTCGCGGTCGCGATCGCCGGAGTCCATGTAGCAGTGGGGGCATCCGGCGGTACAGGCGTTGGTGCAGGCGAAGTGGACTTCGGTGGGGGCCGACAGCAGGCCGATGGACTCGTCGTCGGTGTCCCAGCGCGGCGAGGGGCCGAGGTTCATCTCGCGCATGAACCGGCGGTCGACGAAGGCGAGCATGGGCGGGTCAGGTTCTCTCGCGCGTCGACGGCAAGGGCATGGTCGGCCGCCAGGGGCATATCGACAATCGCCTGCCAATGACGCCTGGGCTGAATCTCACTGCCGACGAGGTCTTCGTAGAACCGTGCGAGGGCGGCTGTGAGGCGTGCCCGTTCGACCACGGGCAGGTCCGGGGCGTCCAGGGCATCGAGAAGCGTCTTGCGTCCGCCGGCGTAGTCGCCATCGTCGAACTGCCGTCTGGCCCGGTCTCGCACATCGGCACCGACCGGAGCGACGAGCATCGCGAGCAGGGCCACCGTCATGGCGATCCGCAGTGCGATCATTGGGCAGAGTCGTCCTTGTCCGCGGCCGGTGGGGCAGCGGACTGCTTTCCGTGCGGCTGGGGGCGGTCGCGGAGGCTGGCACTGGCGAAGGCGGCGGCAATGGCGTTGTAGACGACCGGGGCAGCTACCATCGCAGCGGGAATAGCGAAGATGATCGTTCCAAGTGAACTGGAGTTCGGGTTGTAGCCTGTCTTGATGCGGAGTATGCGTCCGGGGGGACGGGGCCGGGCGGCGCCTGTGGCCGAGCGGGTTGTCGTCTGGTCTGTCATCGTGCCGCACGTCATTATAGTGAATTGCACCCCCCGCCGGAACAGCGAGGGCTCCGGAAGCGGTCGCGTTGTCGTCACCAGGAGGCGGCTTGAGGTCCATAGAGGGGTCCAGGCCGCTTGCCAGCGCCCCAAGGGACCCTCGGGGCCCATCTCGCGTCAAAAGGCGGCCAGCCGCAAGGCCGGGGCGTCTGACAGGTTTCCGGCCGCGGGTTGACAGGACTGCCCGGTTCGGTGTACACCTCGTCGCGGCGACATTCGCCGCGGGAGACGGTTGATGGACACAATGAAAGCGTTGGTCAAGTCCCGCCCTGAAGAAGGGCTATGGCTGGAGAGCGTCCCGGTGCCCGAGGTCGGGCCCAACGACGTGCTGATCAAGATCCTCCGCACGAGCATCTGCGGTACCGACGTGCATATCTGGAACTGGGACGAGTGGGCACAGAAGACGATCCCCGTGGGCATGCACGTCGGCCACGAGTTTGTTGGCGTGATCGAGCGGTTCGGAAGCAACGTGCACGACTACCAGCCGGGCGACCTGGTCAGCGGCGAGGGGCACCTGGTGTGCGGACGATGCCGCAACTGCCTGGCCGGACGGCGCCACCTGTGCGCAAAGACCAGCGGCGTGGGCGTCAATCGCCCCGGTGCGTTTGCAGAGTATCTCTGCATCCCGGTGACCAACGTCTGGCCGGCGGATCCGGAGATTCCACTGGAGGTGACGAGTTGCTTCGACCCGCTGGGCAACGCGACGCACACGGCCCTGACGTACGACGTGCTGGGCGAGGATGTTCTGATAACGGGCGCCGGGCCGATCGGCATCATGGCGGCGGCAATCGCGCGTCACGCGGGGGCGCGATACATCGTCATCACCGACGTGAACCCGTATCGCCTGGACCTGGCCCGCAAGATGGGCGTCACGCTGGCGGTTGACGTTCGCCGCGAGTCGGTGGCCGACGTGCAGAAGAGACTGGGCATGAAGGAAGGCTTCGACGTGGGGATGGAGATGTCGGGCAATCCGGCGGCGTTCGGCCAGATGCTCGCCAACATGTGTCACGGCGGGAAGATCGCAATGCTGGGCATTCTCCCCAAGACCGAGATCGACTGGGATCTGGTCGTCTTCGAGAGCCTCACGATCACGGGCATCTACGGGCGAGAGATGTACGAAACGTGGTACAAGATGACCGTCATGATTCAGAGCGGCCTGGACATCACGCCCGTGATCACCCATCGATTCGGCTATGCGGACTTCGCCGAAGGCTTCGACGTGATGCGGTCGGGGCAGTCGGGCAAGGTGATACTGGACTGGACTGTTGGTTGATTGGTGGACTGGTTAGTTGGTTAACTGGTAGATTGGGTGTCAGGCAGCATGGGTAGGGCGTGCAACTCGTTGCACGCGGAAGGGATGGGTATTCGTCCCGCGTGCAACGAGTTGGACGTCCTACCAACCGCGTCGTTCCCGCGTGCCCAGTCAGCCAGTGAACCAGTGAACGAGGAAAAGACATGTTTGATTCGATGAAGGCCGTCATTGCGGGACAGTTGGACGAGATACGCCAGGGCGGGCTGTATAAGGACGAGCGCGTGCTGGCCGGGCCGCAGGGGGCGCGCGTGACGGTGGGGGGGCGACAGGTGCTGAACTTCTGCGCGAACAACTACCTGGGCCTGTCGGGCGACCCGCGCGTGATCGCCGCCGCCCGCGCCAGCTACGACAAGTGGGGGTACGGCCTGTCCAGCGTGCGGTTCATCTGCGGCACGCAGGAACTCCACAAGCAACTCGAAGCCAAGCTCACCGAGTTCCTCGGCATGGAGGAGACGATCCTCTACAGTTCGTGCTTCGACGCCAACGGCGGGCTGTTCGAGACGCTGCTTGGGCCTGACGACGCGATTATCTCCGACGCGCTGAACCACGCGAGCATCATCGACGGCGTACGACTGTGCAAGGCCCAGCGCTACCGTTTCGCCACGAACGACATGGCCGACCTGGAGGCCAGGCTTAAGGAAGCGGCCGGCGCGCGGTTGAGGCTGATCGCCACCGACGGCGTGTTCTCGATGGACGGGACGATAGCGGACCTGGGCGCGATCTGCGACCTGGCCGAGGCGTACGACGCGGCGGTGATGGTGGACGATTCGCACTCGACGGGCTTCATGGGCGCTCGCGGTCGCGGCACGCACGAGTACCGCGACGTGATGGGGCGGGTCGACGTGATCACCAGCACGCTGGGCAAGGCCCTGGGCGGGGCCTCGGGCGGCTTCACGTCGGGTCGCAAGGAGATCGTCGACCTGCTTCGCCAGCGCAGCCGCCCGTACCTGTTCTCCAACACGCTGGCACCGGCGATAGCGGCGACGAGCCTGGCCGTCCTCGATCTTCTTACCGAGTCCACCGAGCTTCGCGACAAGCTGGAGGCCAACACCAAACAGTTCCGCACCGGCATGGCCGAGCGCGGATTCGACATCCCCGAAAGCGATCATCCGATCTGTCCGATCATGCTCGGCGAGGCCCGCCTGGCGACGCAGATGGCCGCGATGATGCTGGACGAAGGCATCTACGTGATCGGCTTCAGTTACCCCGTGGTCCCCAAGGGCCAGGCCCGCATCCGCGTCCAGATCTCCGCCGCCCACACCCCCCAAGACATCGACCAGGCCATCACCGCCTTCGCCAAGGTCCGCGACGCGTGTGGAGGTTAGCCCTGCGACAGGCCGCTTGCGGGAATACACCATGGAACGAGAATACGGGCCCAGGCGGGGCAATACGGCATTGACCGTTTTTCCGACCGAAGCCAATAGCGAGTGGATTGGCAAGCCGGGGCCGCGGTCCGTTGGCGACGAACGGGACCAGGGCCACGCTGTTGCCAAGTGCTGTCTCTTTTCACTCCTGGCTGTCGTGGTTGCCGCGGCGGCGGTCTACTGCGCCCATCTGACCATCGAGGCGATCGGTGAGCATCTCCATGTCCGCCAGACGTACCAACCGTGCCAGGGAACGTTGATCGTGTGCTCGACCAGGAAGCACGCCGTTCGCCTCAGGCGCAACGTACTGCACTGCTATGAACCGGAGGTCAGCTATAGATACACGGTGAACGGGAAGGACTATTCGGCGACACGGTTTGCCACGGGCGAGATGACCTGGTGGGATCGCCAAGAGGCCTGGAACGCGGTTGCGGAACTGAACGCCGGGGGACGCCTGACCGTCTACTACGACCCGAACGGTCCGGCCAGTGCGGTCCTGGTCCCGGGCGAACAGTGGCCCTGGTTCCTGACGCGAGACGTGGTCTTGGTTCAAGTGTTGGTCCTGGCCGTCTTGCACCTCGTTAACATCGTCGTCAGTTCTCTGCGTCGCCTCGCGGCCATGAACCACATACGGGCGCACCGCCCCGGGGCGGTCTTTCCGGGAATCGGCAGGCTGCAGCAGAGCGACGAGGGCCTGGCTATGTATCGGTTGCGGTGGCGATGCGTGACGTGGGCTCTCCGTTGGGCATTCGTTGGCGGCCTGATCGGGTTAGTCCTGGAGATGGTCATGAAGGGCAGCGAAGGGATGGGGGCCCTGCAGGCGATAGCCATGAGCTTGCCGATTCTGCTGGGATCTCTGGGCGGGCTGTTCGCCTGGCGGAGCGGCCGAAAGCCGGTATTTGTAGTCGCCCACCTCCGACGGCCGAGACCCCGGCCCGGATGTTGAGCTATCTTGCCGTGAGCTGCTCCTACCGGCCCGATGCTTCAGGGATCCGCGGTACGAAAGTGGACGTCGCGCTGCTTGGGGTCAGTCCACTGTTCCCCGAACCGGTGACGCTGATAGACTGGACGGAGCAGCAGGGCGATGGACCCATCGGCAAAGCGGATCCGCGCATCTGGATGTTCTGGGGCGTTGGCCTCAGCGTGGCGCAGTGGCTTAACGTCCCGATTGTCTCCAGCCCCCTGTATCGACTGGGACCGCCACGCCCGGTGGAGCGGGAAGACGTGTAGCGGCCGTATCGCCCCAGGACGCGCCCCTTCATCGAGCAACTGGAATCGGTCCTGTCGCGGTGTCTGGCCCTCCAGGAACCCGGCCGAAAACCAAAGAAAAGGACCCACGGACAATAGATACGGCATTTGTTCCGAATAGCGTTAAGATAAGCGTTTGTGGGCGGAGTTGTCGTGTATTAGGCCACGGCTTCAGCCGTGGTGCTCGGGGCGATCCAGCCATGATGTAGCCCGTTTCAACGGGCTTACTGGGCTGGCTCAAGCCTTTTGGGGAAGGACGTTGAAACGCCCTATGCTTCTGATCGCGACGGCCTGACACCAGGCCTGAAGACCTGGCCTGATACACGACCATCCGTCCGGCGCCTCTGTGCCTCGCTCGGTCCCAGAGGCTTATCTTAACGGCATTCGTATTTGTTCCCGTATCTCTATCCCCGTATTTCCGCTACGACGTTTCGCCGCGGCCTTCGCCCTGTAGAACGAAGGCCGCCCAGTAGAAGGGATCGCGATAGTGGGGATGGTCGGGATGGGTCAGCATCATGCGGCGGGTCTCCATCAGGGCGGTCGCCTTATCCGTGCCGGCGCGGAGGCGGCGATAGAAGTCGACCATGAAGACGGCCGTCGCGTTATCGTCCACACTCCAGAGACTCACCAGTGCCGAGGGCGTGCCCGCAAACATGAATGCGCGCGTCATCCCGACCAGCCCTTCACCCCTGGTCAGCTTCCCGAGCCCAGTCTGGCATGCCGACAGCGTGACAAGGTCGGCATGGAGTTTCATGCCGAAGATCTCGTGCGTCTGCAGCAGCCAATCGCCCTCGGGATCTCGGGCGGCGGCCGTCGGGGAGAAGGCGACGCCCGAGTACATCGGGTTGCTTTCGTCCAACAGGCCGTGTGTGGCGAAGTGGACGTAGCGGTAGTTCCCGCACTCCCGTCGTGCGCGCGTCTCGCTGGCCTCGGCGCCGAAGTAGGCACGGGACGACTTGCCCACGAGCACCTGCCGCTCCGATCTGTCCCGTGCCGGCGGCCGGTCCGAGGGAACGACCGCACCGAGGTCGCGCGCTGTACCGTCATCCGAAGCATGCCCCCGGTCCGACGCGATGTCTTGTTCGTCAAACAAGGCAAAGATGTCGCGCACCTCGCGCTCGGTTGCCGGAAGACGTTTCAGCGTGAAACCGGTGCGACGCAGCACGTCGCCCGGCGATTCGCGCAGGTCGTCCTCATCACTCGTTTCGGCCTCGAAATCCGGGTCGCCGAACGCGATCAGTTCCTCCAGATCGACCGACTCGCTTTCGGCGGCTGTTCGCCGAATACTCGCCAGCACGCTCGCCGAGGGGACGTAGCTGATCGCGACCCCGTCGTCGGCCAGTTGCTCGCACCAGAACCGACTGCGACTGAAGCCGTTGTCGCCCGCCGCGGCGTGCTCATCGACGACCAGTGCCTCGAAGGGCAGGTAGTGCAGCGGACCGTCGGGCGATACCAGGACGCGCCGGGCGCCGTGCAGCATCGACTCGGCGGGCGCGATCAGCGTTTCATAGAGCGACCTGGCCGACGCAACGATCCGTCGGGCGCGGTCGTCCACCTCGTCGGACCGCTCGTCGCCCGCGCGGCGACCGCTTGGGTCCGTCAGCGGGGCCCGCAACTCCCCTTCGATCCTCTCGGCCAGCTCCTGTGCCGACGCGTCGAGGCGATAGCACTCGACATGATCGGGGCGGACCGCCCAGACGCAACAGCCGCGCCGTGAGATGAAGTACTCCAGCAGGACTTCGCCCGGAGTCAGGAGGTCCTGCTGAACCTGATCGAGGGTCAGCGGCTCGGGGTAACGCAGGTCGGCGTAGCGGGGCGACTTGGCGCGGATTTCCGCTCGGAGGCTTTCGAGTTCGAGTTCGAGTTGCTCCCGTCGCCGGCGGAACGATGTCAGCGCGGCGGCCCCGCGGTCGCGCCCCTGCAACTCGAAGACGCGCTGGCAGACGACGGCCAGTTCTCGCTGCAGTTCGCGCTCGCGACGGGAGAGGGCCTCGCCCGGGTCGTCCGCCGAGAAGGCCACGTCACGCTCGGCAAACAGCTCGAGCAGCGACCGGGCCCGGCACTGCTCAGCCAGGACGAACGCTCGACCCTCGTCATCTTCACGCCCGCCGGGGGCGATCAGGAGAGCGATCAGTTCCTCGTACGCGTTGATCGAACTGACCGTGAACACCTGCCGAACGTCCGTCATCGTGCCGGAGCGGTCCCGCAGTTGTTCGGAGATCTCGAGCCCCTCTTCGAGGCACTCTCGCGCCTTGTCCCGCTGGTTGCTTCGGCAGTAGAGGATACCAAGCTGCAAGAGCCACACCCATCGCGACCGTGGATGGATGGCCGCTTCGTCATCGTCGAGCAGTTCGCCGTAGATCCGCTCTGCCTCGTCGATGCGTCCGAGATCGCGAAGTGTCATGGCGATGTTCTGGCGAAGATGCTGCGTTCTGCGTATCGGCGCGGCGCGATGGCACTGCTGGTAATGGGCAAGCGCCTGCTCGTAGGCCTGGAGAGCATCATCCAACCGGCCCTGTTGGTAACGCAAGACGCCCAGCACGTTGAAGGTCTCGACGACAAGGTCGTTGTACTCCTTGACCCGGTCGCCCATTCTGGTGCGGGACATCCTGTCCAGCGCCTCGACCTCGGCCTGGTTGCACCTCCAGAGCGCCTCGGCGCGGTCATACTCCTCGAGGAACACAAGACAGGGGATCACGTTGTTGCGAAACGCGCAGCGCGCAAGCATGACGCCCGATTGTCCGCTCGCCTGCAAGAGCAGCGGGGGCCCGGAGGGGCCCGCATTCGGATCGAGCACGCCGGAAAAAGCGTCGCGCAGCAGATTCACCACCCGCTGGTATTGCTCGAGCGCTTCACGATACATGGCCCGGCCGTAGTAATGACGCGCCAACTCACACGCGGCATCCGCCTGACAATCGGCACTGCCCAGTTCGCCGGCCCAGCGGTCAAGCCGCCGGAGCAGGATGAGGTTCTGCTCCAACTCCCCGTTGTCCCGGCAGATCTCGGCACAGACGGTCGTCGCCTCGACCGCCAGATCGTGATCGCGTCTCCGCGCCAGATCGTAGGCCTCCAGGATGCTGGCGACCGCGTCGTTGAATCGGCCGAGCCAGGACTGGCCCCGGGCAACGGCGATCTGGGCAGCAATAACACCCCGCACATATCCGCCCCGGGCGGCGATCATCATCGCTTTGCGATTGGAACTGATCAGCAGCGGATAATCGAGGTGGGTAACGGCCTGGCGGGCGGCACCTTTGGCGGCGATCATACGTGAAAACCACGGGCAACGAGACCAGTAGCCCGCCACTTCGTTCTCGGCCGTGCGCCGGCGCTCGACCAGCGGATCGGTATCCGCGTTGTCGGGCCCCACCCCGTGCATTCGCGCGGAGGATTCACTGTCCCGCCATCGGTCCTCAACCATCCGCCTGACCACCTCGCCGAAGACCGCGCCGAGAACTGCGCCGAGTGCGGCAAGCGCATAGACCGCGGGGAGCAGTTCGGGGGCAAAGAGAAGATTCGCCAACCCACCGACGGTTCCGAGAATCGCACCGAGCATCCCACCGAGGAGGGCCCCGTCCAGGATCCCGCCTTTCGCGGGGCGCGGATTGACCATTCCCGATGTCGCCAGAAGGCAACCGCCAAGCGCCGCACCGTAGAAGATCCCGCAGGCGAAACCCTTGGCCAGCCCCACGGCGATCACCACGCCGGCGAAGCCGCCCAGAATCGCGCCGCAGGACATCACGTACGCGCGCAACGATTCCAGGAAACGACGAAGCATGCCCATCGCGATCGCCCCGGCGATCACACCCGCCGGCAGCAGGGCCGACGCCATGGTCGCAACCCCCATTGCGATTCCCATCCAGACGGCCCACCCGCCCAACGCGCCGATCGGCCCGCCGACGAGACTGAACACGACCCCATGGCGCAGGATCGCTCGAACCAACTGGCGCCTCAACAGGTCGGAGGCCTCCGATTCCGGACTCCGGCGGCGCTCGATTGTCAGCAACGGCCACGGACCGGGGGCCGGGACGCCGCGACGCCGCCCGATGCCGAACCGATCGAACAAGGCGAAGGTCATGGCCAACAGTGCGGCCACCAGAACGCCACAGACGGCCCCCGCAACCAGGAAGGTCGAAGGCATCAGTCCGTCACCGTGAAAGAGGTCGACAGTGCGGTCCAACGGGCGTCGCCCAGTGCCCGCAATCGGCGCAGCAGGTCATCGACGTCGGCTTCGCTGACAATCCGCGCGGGCGTGTCGGCCTCGACGGACGCCCAGTCGAGCCCCAGCGGCTCGTCGGTGATGATCGCCAACAGGCGTTCCTGCCCCGGCATGCCGGATACTTCGAACGAATTGTACGGAGAGTCTTCCTGCGGAAGGACCGTCTGGCCGAGCTCTATCCGCGAGTCGGGCGCGAAGAGCGATGGGCAAAGGCAATACACCGTGCCTTCGGGCCCTTCGTCCAGAAGCAACAAGTGGCCCTGACGCCGCGACTTGATCGACAGGCGGAGATGATCGCCCAGCTGGTATTCGTGTTGCGCGTGCGTCGGCGCCGCGCCGAGCCCCCGCCTGCCCGGAACGCGGCCTCGCTGGAGTGTGTCAACCGACTCGGGCCAGATGTCCGTCGTATAGCATGCCGCCGCTCGGATGCCCGCCAGTCCGTTGGCGGGCCGTGTGGATTCGACAATCGGCGCGTCGGCCACGACCGCCTCCGCCACACCGTCGCAGACAATCCCCAGGGATGACACCGCTCGGGCGATCGCCGGCATCCACGCCTCGGCCGGCTGATCGAGCACCGTGATCCACTGGTTGCCCTCGAGCCAGTACTGGACCTGCTTCGGATAGGTCGACTCGATTGAATCGTCCAACAGCAGCGGCAAGTATGGCCGCTCGTAGCACCATGCGAGCTTGATCTCCTGGTGGACGTTCCGCGAGTTCATCGAGGCATCACTGCACATGAGCATCATCACCTTGCAGCGCTCGATGGCGTGTACGATCTCCGGACCGTAGTCTCGACCTCCAAGGATCTCGTCCCCGTCCCGCCAGACAGAAACGCCGGCACGTTCCAGTGCCGCGGCAATCCGCACCACCTGGTCGTGGTCACGGCTGCTGTAGCTGATGAAGACGTCCTTCGCGCTGGGGCCGATCGTCTCTGGCATGGTGGGGCTCGTGAATTGGAGAGCGAAAACAGGTCTCCTGAACGGTTGTCTCGTGCAACGTCTCTGCAGTGCAGGATCAACGGAAACAAGGGCACCCCGCCACTGACCCGGGATATCCCAGATGTTCTCCAGTTCGTGACCTCCACGAACTGATTCCCAGAACGTAACCGTTCAGGCGAAGCCTCCGACATTCAGATGACCTCGCCACTTCTGCCG
>CAZVEV010000200.1:0-11215 GCA_964625865.1 uncultured Planctomycetaceae bacterium
GAACCGAGGCCCGAGGTAACCGGTGGTCTCCAGGTGGACTGAACGTCCCCGCTCCGGCGGGTCGCTGTCCGCGCTGGGCATCCTGTGAAACGGCGGGATATTCCAACGTTCTGCAGAACGACAGAATGTCACGGCCGCGCGTTTTGGAACGGCGGGCTGGCACAGCATCCCGGCCAAGCCCCGTAGCCGCCCCGTAGCCGCATGCCGCGCCTCTACCCACCGCCTACCCCTTCGGCCGAGAGTTCGTCGCTTAGGCCGCGGCCTCGTGCGTGCCAAGGGGGTCTGGCCGCCACGGAGGACCGACCGCCCCCGGTCGGTGGTCGCGTCATCCGGCGGTCCGACCGAAACCGGGCGCGTTCGGCGTGGTTTGACGCTACGTGAAAGGACGTGCGCACATGGTTTTCCAGCAGCAGATCACGGTAGAGACCTCCCGCCACGGGCAGATGACCGATATCACGGGCCAGGTATCGCATGTAATTGATGAATCAGGCGTGACTTGCGGAACGGCTCACGTGTTCAACGCCGGCTCGACCGGGGCGGTGGGAACCATCGAGTTCGAGCCCGGCCTCGAACGGGACATGCCCGAGATCCTCGACAAGTTGATCCCCCCCAGCCGCCAGTACGGCCACGAGAAGATGTGGCACGACGGCAACGGCCATTCGCACCTGCAGGCGACGTGGCTGGGCCCGGACCTGACGGTTCCCGTCGCCGCCGGCCGCCCCGTGCTCGGAACGTGGCAGCAGATCATCCACCTCGAATGCGACATCAAGCCCCGCAGCCGACGCATCCTCGTAACCGTCCAGGGCGAATGAGGCCACGTGTTGTGTAACAGGTTTGCATAAAGGTGGTTGTGTCGGTTCTTGTTGAAGCTCGTGCGTGCATTCTTGGGTAGACGAAAGCCCCCCGACGTCCCGATGTACATCGGGAGGGGCTCTTGCATGTGCAGTGTTCTCTGGAGAACAGAGTGCTTCGACGGTGGGACGGATCTCTACCGATCGGGCCTCTGGAGTTCTTCGAGCATCCTATGGTACTGGGTGCGAAGGTTCTCGACCGGGTGGCGACAGCGGATGTGGGACCAGGCCAGGGGAGCGTCCGGCTCGAGCGTCCTTTGGGCGATGTCGGCCGGGTCGAGGCCCGCCGATTCGAATGCCGCGGCCCACGTGTCGTAGCTGAACTGGTCGTCCCAGGCGTCCATGCGGGCCCCGGCGCGCCACGCGGCTTCGATAACGGCCCCGAGGCGCCGGTCGCCCCGGGCGATGGCGCCCTCGAGTCCGCTGCGCTCGATCCGGTGGAACTTGAAGTTGACCTGGCTTCGTCGCGACAGGTCGCGCAGGCGGTTGCGCACGGAGAAGAAGTACTCTGCGTCGCGCATGGGGCACCACTGCATGGGGGTGTGGGGCTTGGGCACGAACCACGAGACGCTGGCCGAGATCGCCCCGAGTTGCCCGTCGACGTCCTTCCGCGTCCGGCTGAGGCGGAGGCACAGGTCGTGGATCGCGTCGATGTCCGCCTCGGTTTCGCCCGGCAGGCCGGCCATGAAGTACACCTTTATCCGGCGCCATCCGGCCTCGTACGCCGCCCGGACGCCGGCGAGCATGTCGGCTTCGGTGATGCGCTTTCGGATGGCGCGGCGGAGGCGCGGCGAGCCGGCCTCGGCGGCGATGGTCAGGCCGCCCTTGCGGACGGTGGCCGTCAGGCGGGGCAGGTGCTTCAACTGGCTGTCGACGCGAAGCGAGGGCAGGGAGATCGAGACGTGTCGCGAGGCGAACTCGTCGGTCAGTCGCGCGATCAGTTCGTCCAGGTGCGGGTAGTCGCTGGTGGACAGGCTCAGCAGGGACACCTCGCGATAGCCCGTGGCCTCCAGGGCCTGTCGGACGGTGTTGACGATCTCGTCGACGCCTCGGATGCGGACGGGCAGTCGGGTGGCGCCGGCCTGGCAGAACCGGCAGGCGTTGGGGCAGCCTCGCATGATCTCGACGACGACGCGTTCGTGGACGGCTTCGGATATCGGCACGAGCGGGCGGGTGATTTCGGGCGAGTCGGCCAGGTTGGGGAGGCAGGCGCGGTCGATCGTCTGCGGCACGTCCGGGCGGGTGGGGCCCACCGAGGCCGGGTCGCCTTCGGCGTGGCGGACGGGCTGGTAGTACCGCGGCGCGTACGCGCCGGGGACACTCTGTGCGGCGGCGAGGATGATCTCGTCTCGAGCGGCGCCGCGGCGTTTCATCTCGCCCACGAGGTCCACCAGGGCTCGCAGGGGCTCCTCGCCGTCGCCGATCAGGAACAGGTCGATGAAGTCGGCCATCGGCTCGGGCGAGTCGGCAAGCGAGTCGCCCGCGATGATAAGGGGATCGTCCTCGCCGCGGTCGGCGGCGCGGATGGGCAGGCCGGCCAGGTCGAGCATCGTCAGGACGTTCGTGACGCACAGTTCGTAGGGCAGGGAGAACCCGACGATGTCGAAGTCGGCGATGGCGCGGCGGCTTTCCCAGCCGAACAGCGGCACGTCGGTGCGTCGCATGATCTCCTCGCCGTCGGGCGTGGGGCAGTACGTGCGGTCGCAGGCGACGGCGGGCAGGTCGTTGAGCATGTGGTAAAGCACCTGGCTGCCGAGATGGCTGACGCCGATGGCGTAGGTGTCCGGGAACCCCAGCGCCACCGTCACCTCGGCGGCCTCGACGTCCGCGCACCGCGCGTTGACCTCCAGGCCGACGTACTGTCCGGGCCTGCGGGCGTGGGGCAGGAGGCGTTGTGACACGAGTTCTCGGAGGTCTCTCATCGTTCGATGCGGCCTGGCGCCGTGGGGAGGTTTTGGCGCGGGGCGTCTTGCCCGTACCGGCCGGGCGGCTATGATAAGAAAGGCGGAGGGGCAGAGCAACGGGTTGAGTTCAGAGGCGCGCCCGATGCGTTGTCGTGCCACGGGCAAGATGCCCGTGAAGAGAGAATTATGCGGATCGTATCGTGGCATGGGAGACACGGGCAAGATGCCCGTGGCACGGTTTTGGGCAGGGCGTGAAAGGACAGGCATGAAGTCGACGACGGAGTATCTCGTATTCAACGTGCCGGCGCGGATGGGCTTCGAGAACATCACGCGCCAGGTCGAGCAGGTTCTCGCCCGCAGCGGCGTGCAGGAGGGGCTCGTGCTGGTCAACGCCATGCACATCACCGCCAGCGTCTTCATCAATGACGACGAGCCGGGCCTGCACGCCGACTACAAGCGGTGGCTCGAGGAGCTGGCGCCGTTCGACGCCTCGCCGGCGCGGTATCATCACAATCGCACGGGCGAGGACAACGGCGATGCCCACCATAAGCGCCAGATCATGGGTCGCGAGGTGGTGGTGGCCGTCACCGAGGGGCGGCTGGACTTCGGCCCGTGGGAGCAGATATTCTACGGTGAGTTTGACGGCCGGCGGCCGAAACGCGTGCTGGTCAAGGTCATAGGCGAATAGCGTCTGCCCGCCCGGTCAGCCGGGCGCGGACACGGGAGACAGGACAATGTCTATCACGTTTCGATGCGAGCACTGCCATCGCGAGGTGACGGCCCCGGACGGCGTGGGAGGCAAGCGCGGCAAGTGCCCGTTCTGCAGCAAGAGCACGTACATTCCGGTCCCGGTCGATGAGGACGACGTTCTTCCGCTGGCGCCGATCGACGCCGACGCCGAGCGACGCCTGGAAGCGGAGGAAAAGGCGCTGCGTGAGCAGGACCTGGCCCTGCTGGACACCTCGGGCGAGGGCGCGTCAGGCCCGCCTCTGGATCAGCGCGAGGACCTGACGCCGGAGGACCTGCAGCACTTCGCGATCAACTACTGTCTGGACATGGCCAACAGCAATCTGGAGCGTGCCGGGACGTACGCGGCGAAGCTCAACCAGTTCGGCTCGCTGGGGCGACAGGCCGTCGACGACCTCCTGGCCGACGAGATACTCGACCCGGCCCTGGCGTCCCTGCCCGAACCGCTGGTCAGGGGCTTCCTGAAGCAGTTGAGCGAAGACCTCAAGTAGATTGACGATTGACGATTGACGATTTCAGACCTGGGATCTTGGATCGATCGTAGGGCGTGCAAGCGCGGGTGCCGTGGTTTGACGCGAAGCGGCAACCACGTAGAGGGGCGACACATGGTTGCCGCTTCGCGTCAGCCCATGGCACCCGGCGAAGACCTGAAGTAGATTGACGATTGACGATTTCGGACTTGAGATTTCAGATCTGAAATCGAAAAGACGCGGGCGATGGCAGCCTGTCAAGCGGCCATCGCCCGCGTTGTATTCAATCGGCAATCGACGATCGTCAATCAGAAATCGCCTCCGGGCGGGATCGGCGCCCCGCCGCCGGGGCCCATTCCCCCGCCAAGCCCGATGAACGGGCCGACGGCGGCCATGATGTCTTTGACGAGCTTGGTCGGCACGTAGATGATCACGTGCGAGGCCTTGCCCGTGTACCCGCCGCTGATTGTGATCGGCTCCTTCGTGCCGATGTTCACCGGCAGGCCGCCCGCGGCCTCGTCGAAGGCGCGCATCCCGGTGTTGATCACCTCGAACAGGTTGCCCACGCTCAGCAGCATGTAGCCGGTCGGCTTGGCGGGAAGGTACTTGACCAGTTGCTTGGCGTCCTTGCGCGACAGGATCCGCCCGCCGACCTTGGCCGCCTTGATCGTCTCGGCCAGGTACGCCGACCCCCCGCCGAACGTCACCGCGACGGTCTTGGCGTCGATGGCCGCGACCCGGACGAGGATCTTGTCATCGCCGAGGATCTTGGCCATCTCGGCGCGGTCCCCGGGGCCCATCTCGTCCATCTCCGGATGCGTGATCGTAATTGCGTCGACCGAGATCGCCCCGGCCGTCTCAACGTTCTCCGCGTAGGCGATCTTCAACTGCTGGAGTTCCTCGTTGTTGGGATCGGCCATCTTGATCGCCGAACTGATCAGATCGGCGGCGTCGGCAAGCATCTTCTTGACGTTCTTGGTGTTCTTGCATTCCAGCAGCACTGCGGCACCGAACACGCCGGCGCCTTGCGGGGCCCCGCCGAGAACCATCTGGACGCTGGTGATGTCCGAGTTGGCGACCTTCTGCATCCGCTCGATCTTGGCCTGCAGTTCCTTGGGCATGGCCCCGGCGCCGAACATCTTCTTGGTCATGTCGTCGGCGAACTTCTGGGCTTCGGGGCTGTCCTCGACCAGCGAGCCGATGGCCATCACGTAGGGCAGGTTCGGCAGGCGGGCAACGGAGGGGATGGCCTTACTCGAGAAGGCTGCCGCGATCTTGCCCAACGCGCTGTCCGGCGAGAAGCTGACCATCAGGTCGGCCGCCACGCCCGTCGACGTCAGTCGCGCACCGATCGTCACGGCGTCCATGTCCTCGATGAGCCCGCGATACATCGCCAGCAGGGCCGTCGGGTCGCCCATCATCATCGCGCCGGCAGCGCCCATCTGGCCGCCCATCTGGTCCTCGAACATCTTCATCAACCCGCTGAGAACCGGACCGGTGATCTTCATGTTGATGTGGTAGGCCAGGTCCGACTTGACCAGGGCGTCAACGTGCTCCTTGGGCAGGGCGTCAGCGACGGACTTCTTGCACGAGACTACCGCGTCAAGGGCGGCCTTGCTCGGGCTCAGGATCACGTACCCGTTGTGGGCGGTGGCCAGGATCGGGAACGGTGCGGGCAACTGCAACTGGAAGTACTTGCCCTGCGCCGGCGCGGCCAACTGGCCGAAGACGCCCTTGACGTCCGAGCCGGCAATGAAGGCGACGACCGGAATGTTGCCGGGCTGGGGCGGCTTGGCGTTGGGCCCGCCCTTTATCATGCCCATGATATCCAGCCCGAACTGCTGCGGGTCCAGCATGGCGATTGCCAGGCCACCGTCGGCATTGAAGCCGGCTCCGAGCTGTGCGCCGCCCTTGATCGTTGCCAGCACGCCGCCCGGCGGGACGAACTTGCTGACGCCGATCTCCTTGATGAACTCGTCGATCCGCGCGGCGGTGGCCTTGACGTTGTTGACGACCACGAATCCCATGTTCCCGGCAGGGATTTGTTTGAGGACCGACGGTGCGGTCTCGGCAGGGGCGGCCGAGACGACCATCGCGACGGCAACCAACACGGCGAGATACCTTGAAACCTTCATCGTTGTGCTCCTTCATGCACTGGGTGACACGACAGAATAGACCCGACCGTTGCGATACTATCGGCGCAACAGCCCGGGCTCAACACTCCATACGCTTTTCTTTCTCACGTGCGCGGCCCGACTTCAACGCTTCAGACGCCTGTCTCTGCGTTTGGTTCCCCGGCCGATTGGCTCCACCGGCGCACAAACCATCCGCGGATGCTGATTATACGTCTCAACCCGCCAGCCGTTACACTTCACTACGCGAAAATGACAGCGATTCGGGTCCGGCCGCGCAAAGTGATTCACCGCCCCCGACCGATTGCATTTACGCTGGGGGACCGATACGATGGCGCCCGATAACTCCTTACAGGAGAAACCGGTCATGGACTCTGGACATGCGGCGTCTGTCACGTCGGCCTGGCCCGACATCGCTCGCGTTGTCGTGTCGCGCCGGGACATCGCGCGCCGCGTGGCAGAGTTGGCAGGCGAGATTTCCGCCCGTTACGCCGACCGCGACCTGACGATCCTGGCCGTGCTCACCGGGTCTGTTGTCTTCCTGGCCGACCTGATGCGCGAACTGCGCCTGCCTGTCCGGCTGGACATGGTGTCCATACGGTCGTATCCGGGTCCGGCCACGCGCAGTTGCGGCTCGACGTTCCGCATGGCGCCCGAGACGGACTTGCGGGGCAAGCACGTGCTGGTTATCGACGACATCTTCGACAGCGGCGGGACGCTGGAGATGCTGCTGGCCGCGGTGGAGGCGATGGGGCCGGCAAGCCTGGCCAGTTGCGTGCTGGTTCGCAAGGACCGCCCGGACCTGCCCGACCGCATGGCCGTTGATTTTGCCGGTTTCGACGTGGGCGACGAGTTCGTCGTCGGCTACGGTATGGACCATGACACCCTCTATCGCAACCTGCCCGACATCTGCGTGCTGACCCGGCATGTCGCCGAGGACAATACACCATGAGTCCGACCGCCGATTCCGCCACCCCGGCCACTCCGTTGGACGTGGCCGCGGCTGAAGAACTCCTCGACGACGGGGAGGTGATCCTCCTGGCGACCAGGCCCAGCGGGTGGTTCGTGCTGGTGACGAGTTGGCCGGTCCTGGCGATGGGAGCGGTCATCCTGGCCGCGGCGGTCGTGGCGGACAAGGGGTTCGGCGCTGCGATTCAACTGCGGACCGTCGGCTTCGTCTACGGCGTGGTTGGGAGTATTCGCCTGGCCGTCGGGTGCGGCGAGTGGGTGGGGCGATTGTACATTCTTACCACGCGGCGCGTGCTGCGCGTCAGCGGTGTGATGCGCGCGACGATCGAGCAGTGTCCCCTGCGGGCGATCGCAGAAACTACACTGGCCGCGACGACGATCGAAAGGCCCCTGGGCGTCGCAAGCCTGTCATTCCAGGACGATCAGGGCCAAACCCTCCAGCCGGTCTGGACATGCCTCTCCCGCGCCGCCGAGGTCCGCGACGTGGTCGACAATGCTATCCTTCGCGTGCGATAAGCTCTTGCGCTTCACGCCGCACGCCAATTCAACGTATCCTCTGCTCCCCGTTTAGCAGCCGAGCGTGCTCGCCGTGTTTCCGCCCGATTGACGTCGTGTGTTCGGAACTCCTCGACGTCGGAACCGACGCCGCACGCGGGGCACGCCCCGCCGCGTGACGTGGAGGCAACGACAAGCTCACCCGCGCCTCACAGCGCGACGGCCAGGTCCTCGATCCGCGCCTCGGTCAGCGAGGCGTAGTCGGCGTAGCTCATTCGTATCGTCTGCCTGTGCGTGCCGGCCTGGAAGACGATCTCGTCCCGCTCGGCCAGGTGCGTGTCGACCAGCATGGGCAAGTTGTAGAGGTTCCCGAACGGAGGCTCGGCGCCGACCTCGACGTCGGGGAACAACTCGGCCAACTCGTTCTCGTCGGCCAGCCGGATCTGGTTGGCCTGGCGGATGTCGGCGACCTTGGTCAGGTCCAGCTTGTGGCTGGCGGGCAGGACGCACATGAGATACCCGCCATCGTCGCGGATGAGGACGGCCTTGGCCATCATCTTGCCGCTGACGTGTTCGCTGGCGGCGACCTCCTGGGCAGTGTAGGCCGGCGGATGCTCGTGCGCCTCGAAGCTGACCCCATGATCACTGAGATACTGTCCGATTTCCATAGCTGTCACCTTTCGAACTGAAGGACCACGATGTGAAGACCTGCGGAACAGACGTTCCGGCATCCGTGCCTGTCTACCCTATTCTACGCGCGCAACGCCCCATGCGACCACGGGATCAGTGGGAGGTTAGAGGTTCAAGGTTGAAGGTTGAAGGTTTTGCATGGTGGGGCGTTTAACCTTCAACCTCCACCCTTGAACTTTCAACCAGAACATCACTTGCCCACACAGAACCGGGCGAAGATCCGCCCGAGAATGTCCTCTGTCACGACCTGCCCGCTGATCCGGCCCAATTCCGCAAGGGCGCCGCGGATTTCGACGGCGACAAGCTCGGCCACGTCGGAAACCTGCTCGGCGCCTCTCAGCAAGTCGGCGGCACGACCGGATGCTCGGGCCGCGGAGACCAGGCAGCGCTTCTGGCGCTGATGGAGCCCCATCGCCTGCCCCGCGCGCTGGGCCGAAAGATCCAGACGATCGACCAGCAGGGCGGCGAGTTCATCCAGCCCGGCCCCGGACGTGCAGGACGTCGCAACCGGTTGTATCGGCTTGGCGTCCGTGGCGGCTGACACGGCGCTCGACAGGTCGGCCATCGCGGCCGGTGGCGGGGCGGACACGGCGTCGATCTTGTTGGCCACCAGGAGCCGCGGCGCGTGCGGATTGGCGCGGAGGACCTCGCCCAGCAGGGCCAGGTCCGCCTCCAGGTCAGCCGCCCGCGACGCGTCGATGACGAAAAGGACCGCATCGGCGCGTGCGACGGCCCGCCGTGCGGCCGTGTCGGCGGCGGCGGCCAGCGAGTCGTCTGTCGCCATGAACCCCGCGGCGTCCTGGACGGTGACCGCCTGCCCGCCGGCCAGCGTCATCGAGGCGCTGAGCACGTCTCGCGTCGTTCCCGCGGTGGCCGAGACGATCGCGCGGTCGGTCCCCGTCAAGGCGTTGAGCAGGGAACTCTTGCCCACGTTGGGCCTGCCGGCGATGACGACGGTGGTATGCTCAGCCGTGTCGGGAGTGTCCGCGGCCTGCCGGGCCGTGTCGGCCAGCTCCGCACGAACGGCCTCAAGGCGGTCGGCCAGGTCAGACGGGCGGTCCAGCTCCAACTGCTCGTCGGCCAGGTCTATCGCCGCCTCCGTGCCCGCAAGCACGTCGGCCAGCCGCCCGGCCGCCCCTTCGCACAGGCTGTACACCTGCCCCCCCAGCGCCGCCATCGCCGAGCGGAGTTGGGCGTCGTCGTCGGCGTTGATGATATCGGCAACGGCTTCGGCGGCCGACAGGTCCAGGCGGCCGGAGAAGAACGCCCTGGCTGTGAACTCGCCCGCTTCGGCGCCGCGGGCGCCCTGGGCAATGAGCCGGTCGACCAGGGCCGTCGCCACCGCAGGCGATCCGGGAATGTGCAGTTCCACCACGTCCTGTCGCGTGTAGCTTCGCGGTGCGCGAAAGACGTAGGCGCGGCACGGTACGGTGATGCCCGCCTCGCTCGCCGCGGCCAGACCGTCGGTCGCGCGAAACCCGCCAAGGCCCGCCAGCGCTCCCTCGGACGGCGCGAAGACCGCCCCGGCCAACTGCACCGCCTCGGGCCCGCTGAGGCGCACGATGCCCCTCGCCGCCGTGCCCGCCGCCGTCGAGATCGCCACAATGGTGTCGTCTGTCGTCATAAGAAGGTTAAAGGTTGGAGGTTAAAGGTCACAGGTTGAACGGCCGACGGCACCGAACTGCGGACTGGAGTCGTAGGGCGTGCAACTCGTGCACGCGGAACGGATTGTGCGTTTCTCCCGCGTGCAACAAGTTGCACGCCCTACCACTGGTGCCCCGCGCGGCTTCTTTCTGTTCCCAATCAACCAGTTAACCAATACGCCAGTCAACCAACAAGGTGTCTGATCCAATCGACCGCCTCGACGCGGGCGAAGATCAGCCATGCGATGTTGATCAGGACCGCCGCGTCGTAGGGGACGGTCATGCGGGGCCATTCCCAGATGCGGAGTTTCCGCAGCCACGAGCCGGTTCGCGGGTCGGTCACCGGCGTCTTGCCTGCCAGCACGGTTCGCGTGTGGCCGATGCGTCTCAGCACGGTCAGCAGGGGCAGGGCGGCCTGCTGGAGAACCAGGGCCGGGATGTTGTGCGCCAGCGCCGCGATCAGCACGGCAGCCATCCGCTCCCCGCGCTGCCAGAAGCCCACCGAGCATGAGTCGATGAGGTCCTCGGCCCGGGCGCGGGTGTAGGAGATCATGAACCCGTTGAGGAAGGCGACCATGGCCAGCAGGACGAAGGTCACGTTGGCGGGGCGCGCCCAGGCGTAGCTTGCGGCGATCCCCGCGTAGATCACGAAGTCGCTGAAGCGATCGACCGTGCTGTCGAGAAATGCCCCGAACGTCGATCCCTTTCCGCCGATCCTCGCCACGGCACCGTCGAGCATGTCGCAGCCGAACGACATGATCAGCAGCCACGCCGCAAGCAGCAGGTACGCGTTGGCCGGCGCGTGCGGATCCAGCGTCCAGCCCAGCGGGGCCCGGGCGCCGATGGCGAAACAGGCGCCGGCCCCGGCGGTGAAGACCAGTCCGGCCAGCGTGATGATGTTCGGCGTGACGCCGATACGAATCAAGCCGCGGGCAACGAAGTCGCGCGCCGTCGAGAATCCAAATGCCACCGCTCGTCCAAGCATGCGCAAGAGCGTAGCCCACCGCGTCGCACTGATGCAAGCGTCGTTGACTGGTTAACTGGTGTATTGGTTAACTGGTTGACTGGTTGATTGGATTCTGATGTTGCGCATCCTGTCGTAGGGCGTGCAACTCGTTGCACGCGGAACGGATTGTGTACTCATCCCGCGTCGTTCCTTTGCTGTTCCCAATCAACCAGTCAACCAATACACCAGTTAACCAACGTCTACACGGCGGCGGGCTGATTGGTGCCGATGAACCGCTCGACCAAGCGGCAGGCTTCGGCGTCGGTGATCAGGACGGCGGGGAGCTTCATGGTGTAGGAGCTCATGGC
>CAZVEV010000201.1:0-8301 GCA_964625865.1 uncultured Planctomycetaceae bacterium
AACGCCGCAAGACTCCGGAGGCTTGTTGCATAATCTTCTGACGGGCGGGGCTACCCTCTGTCGGGCCTACGGCCCTGAACGGCAACGACTGTTGCATATCAGTGAAGTGTTACCACATGAAGAACAGGGCGGCCCGCTGAGCAGGCCGCCCCGTGTTGCGTCGGTGCTGCAGTCGTAGGGCGTGCAACTGGTTTGCACGCGGAACGGATAAGCATACCTCCCGCGTGCAACAAAGTTGCACGCCCTACGGCTGCGTTGCGGCTAGGTGCGCCTGCGGCGCAGGAGGCTTGGCAGGGCGAGGGCGACCAGTGCCAAAGTGGCCGGCTCGGGGATGACCGTCTCGATCCCGTCGAACCAGGTCTGGGCCATCAGGTCGTAGCCCGGGTTGCTCGGGTGGTTGATCCCGTTGGAGAACAGCGATTGATCGATGGACGTCAGGTCGCCGGTATCGGTCAGGAAGTTGGCGTATTGGTCGACCAGCGAGACGTTCTTGCCCAAGGCCTGGTAGGTCGGGACCAGCGTGTCGCGGATATACGTGTTGTAGTCGACGATCCCCTGCTGGTAGGTGTACTTGGGCATGATCTCGGCCACGATCAACTGGGCGTTCGGCTTGGTGGTGACGATCGTGCTGACCAACGTGTTCAGCGTGGTGGTGTTCTGGCTGTTCGTGCCGATCTTCAGCAGGATGATGTCCGGATCGTCGGACGCCAGCCAACCCACGATGTCGCCCTGCAACCCGGCGGCTGTCGTCCCGCCGTACCCGCGGTGGCCGTCCTGGCCGACGTCGCGAAGGTCCAGCGGGGGGGTGTAGGTCCCGCCATGGGTCGGATCGCCGCTGATGCCGGTCCACGGCTCGGTCGACCCGCCGACGAACAGGAAGTCGTAGCCCGCGTCGGTCAGCAGGGTGTACAGTTCGCTGCGATAGCCGAACTCGAACGGGTGGTTGGCCCACGAGGGGTTGTCGGTATAGCCGGTAGTGATCGAGTCGCCCAGGGGCATGATCCGCAGCGTCTCGGCGGCGCCCAGCGAATCGGTGCATGGCGGCGCCAGAAGGCACGTGACGGCGATCAGCAGGACGGGGACTATCGCAATGGGGTCGTGTTGCAGCGATATCGCCGCACTTGCATCATGATCGTAACACACAGGTCTTCTCCGCTCCGGGGGCTCAGGGGTTCGGGATCAGAACGTCTTCCAGCGTCGACTCACGCGCGTCTGCGACGGCATAGCACGCCCAGTCCGCCAAGAGCCAGCAGGCCCATCGTCGCTGGCTCGGGAACGGTCTCGGACCCGAAGACGTCGATCTCACGCATGACCACACCGCCGGCATTGTTGCTGACCGTATCGAGAATGGAGAACTTGATCGCGTCGACGCCGCTGGCCAGCACGCCCGTGTCGTCGGTTACATTGACCTTGGTGGAACCGCCCTCAGTCAAGGAGACTGTGAAAGGCTGGTAATCGACCGTCGTCAGGGCCGTGAACAGGGCATCGCCGACGTAGCTGACGCTCACATCGTACTTCTGGTTGGGGAAGCCCGCCCCTTGCCAGGCAGCAATCGACTGGATCTCGGTAATGTCGTAGCCGTACCCTGCACCGAGGCCCAGATCAAACTCCCTGAAAGAGATGTTGTCGCCGTCCTTTGCCCACGCCGCGCCGCCGAGGGCGGAAATGCCTTCGTCATCGAAGTCGCCGCCGGGGTCGGCATCGTTCAGCCCGTCGGGACTCGATCCATTCGCGCTCCAACTGCCGCCCGTGCCCGCCACGCCGTGCAACAGGTCGGAGTTGCTGACATCCCCGGCGAAGGTCACCTCGTCCGTGGTTGTGGAGGGGGCGTTTGGCCCGCTCAGGCCCGTCGCTGTGATGGGCGCTGCCGTCACCGTCGAAGACCATGCGAGAACAGCGACGGCCATCGTCAGTACCGCAACGGGATGAACAGTGAATCGCTGCTTCTTCCGGGTAATATGACGCATCTGAAGTACTCCTCATGATAGAAGAAGATGACAGTCCAAGCGAGGCCTCCACCCCTGAGATCACCTCGCCGCATTCAGGCTCTGCCGACGACGATCGTCGACACTGGCAGGAATACTACCACATCCGGGTGGTCCTGCCAAGAAAAAAGTTACACAAAACCCTGCCGACGCGTCTCCTTCCGAGCCGGCGCCCCACGCCGGCCAAGGCGTCTGGCCGCCCGTACACGCCCTCGGCCGCGAAAAACGGCAGCTACCCCCACCTGCCTCGAGAAAGTCGCTTAGGCCGTGGCCAACAGCGTCTTGCAGGCATCAGGCCGCGTCTCGTGAACGGTCGAAGGTCCCCGGTCGAGGGTGTGGGACGCTACCAACGAGTTGCACGTCCTACGGCTTGTCGTCTTCCGGCTTGACCACCGTCATGTCGGCCAGCACGCGGTAGGTCTTGCCCGCTTCGGCGCGGAGGTTGTAGGTCTTCTCGCCGTAGCGGACTCTGACTTTGCGGTCCTTGCTCGCGCGGACAACGGCCTCGACGAGTTTGCCCTTGGCCCAGGTGATGTCGACTCCGAACCCGCCGCGGGCGCGGAGGCCGGTCACCTTCCCATCCGGCCAGGCCGACGGCAGGGCAGGCAGGATGTGCAGGGACTCGATCGGCTCGCTCGTCCTCTTGCCCAGCCAGGACGGCTTGCGGTGAGGCTTGAGCCATGGCGGGGTCATCGGCGGGCGGCCGGTCGGCGTCTTCGGTTTCGTCGGCCCGGTGTATCGCGACAGCGTTGACGGGCGCTGGCTCTGCAGGAGCATCTCGGTGATCCCGCTGGTGCCCCCGAAGTTGCCGTCGATGATCATCGGCGGGCACGAATCGAGCATGTTCGGCAGCGTGCTGCGGGCCAGCAGTTCGCTCAGCAGCTTGTGCGCCCGCTCGCCGTCGTGCAGGCGGGCCCACAGGTTCACCTTCCACGCCTTGGACCACCCGGTCCCGCCATCGCCGCGGAGTTCGAGGGACTTCTTGACCGCGGCCGACAGCTTCGGCGTTGTCAGCGGCGAGATCTGCCTGCCCGGGTGCAGGCCGAACATGTGCGACAGGTGGCGGTGGCGGTCCTTGGGGTTGTCCCAGTCCTTGAACCATTCCTGGAGCTGGCCCAGGCGCCCGATCTGCATCGGAAACAGCTTCTTGCGGGCCTCGGTGAGCTTCTTGCGGAACTCCTCGTCAACCTCCAGGACTGCCGAGGCCTCGATGCAGTTGGAAAACAGGTCCCAGATGATCGCCATGTCCATCGTGGTGGCGATCGAGACCGTCGACCGCTGCCCGGCCGGCGTGCGGAAGCCGTTTTCCGGCGAGGTCGCAGGGGCCGTCACCAGGCGCCCCTCGCTGTCTTCGATGAGCCAGCCGAGGCAAAACACCGCCGCACCCTTCATCAGCGGGTACGCCGTCTTGCGCAGGTAGCTCTCGTCCAGGCCGAACGCGTAATGGTCCCACAGGTGCTGACACGTCCAGGCCCCGCCCATGGGCCAGTTGGCCCACTGCGGACTGCCCCTGTAGTCGCCCACCGCTCCCGTGTGGCGCCAGATGTCGACGTTGTGGTGCGTCAGCCAGCCGTCCAGGCCGTAGTTGATCTTCGCGGTCTTCGCCCCGGTCACGCTGCACTCTCGCATCATGCGGATCAGCGGCTCGTGACATTCGGCGAGATTGCACATCTCGGCCGGCCAGTACGACATCTGCACGTTGATGTTCATCGTGTAGTTGTCGCTCCAGGGCGGGCGGAGCTTGTCGTTCCAGATGCCCTGGAGATGGATCGGCTGAGAGCCCGGACGCGAGGCGGCGATCATGAGATAGCGTCCGTACTGGAAGTAGGTCATCGCCAGGTGCGGGTCGGCCCGCCCGTGCTTGACCTCCTCGAGGCGCTCGTCGGTGGGTTCCTTTGCGAGGGCAGCCCCGCCGAGGTCCAGCTTCACGCGGCCGAACAGCTTGGTGTAGTCGGCCGCATGGGCGGCCAGCAGGGCAGAGTAGGTCTTGCCCGCGGCGCCCGCGATGTACGCGTCCGCGATGGCCGTCGGGTCCCTGCCCTCGCGCCCGGGGCTCTTGAACGGTCCGTTGAAGCTCGTCGCCGCGGCGACCAGGACCGTCGCGCTGTCGGCGCCGGTCACACGGACGGTCTTGCCCGCCGCCTCGGTTTTCCCGCCGGTGGCGAGCACCTTGACGCTCGCCCGGAACGTCATGCCCTCGCCGGCCGGGTCATCGGCGTAGATCACGGGGTTCTTCGATGAGCGCAGATAGCTCGGGTCCACGTGTTTCGGACACTTGCCGTCCAGCGCCAGTCCGTCTTTGCCCGCGGTCTTCAGCGTGTGGGCCAGCAGGCTGTCGGCGCGGGCGGTGAAGCTGATCTTTCCCGGCTTGTCGCAGGTCAGGCGGATGACGATGACCTGGTCGGGGAAGCTCGAGAAGATCTCCCGCGTGTACGTCGCCTCGTCAACCGTGTAGCGGATGGTGACCACCGCGCGGTCGAGGTCCAGCTCGCGGTGGTAGGTCTCGGGCTTGCCCCCGTGGGCGAAGTCCAGGTAGACGTTGCCCACCGGCTGGGCCGACTGGGTGTACGGGCCCTGCATCTTCTTGGCCAGTTCGTTCGCCAGCGCGTACTTGCCCTCGAACAGCGCCTTTCGGATTGTCGGCAGGACGTCCTTTGCCCGGGGGTTGTTCCAGTCCTTGGGCCCGCCGGACCAGAGCGTGTCTTCGTTCAGCGCCAGCCGTTCCGTGCCCACCCCGCCGAAAACCATCGCCCCGAGCCTCCCGTTGCCGATCGGCAGGGCCTGGGACTGCCAGTCCTTCGCCGGCTGCGCGTACCACAGCTTCAGCGGCGCCGCGGCGGCAGTGCAGGCGGCGGTCAGAACAGTTGCGATCAGGGCGGTCCGCGCGGTGGCGTATGGTTCCATATCATTCTCCTGCAGATGATGCCCAGATGATATGTCACCCACGGGCGGACTCCAAGACCTCGCCGGTGGTAACGATCGGTCCGCCGAAACGTAGGGCGTGCAACTTGCAACTTGCAACTTGTTGCACGCGGGACGAATAGTCAGTCCTTTCCGCGTGCAACAAGTTGCACGCCCTACGATTTGCGCGGTTACCCGATTGCATGATCGAAACGATTCACCCTATGATAAGCCCATGACCAAGACCTTTCTCATTACTGTAATCGTCTCTTGCACCCTCGTGTTGGTTGTGTCCCCGCACTCTCGTGCGGCCGCCCCCGGCGAGGCGCTGCACGTGCGAGTCGACAAGGCGATCGACCGGGGGGTGGCGTACCTGCAGAAGCGCCAGAAGCCCGACGGGACGTGGTGGCCGGACTACAAGAACAAGGGCATGCTCAAGGGCAACCAGGTCGGTTCGACGGCGCTGGTGGTCTACGCCCTGCTGGAAAGCGGCGTCAGCGTGCGCGACCCGTCGATGGTCAAGGCCCTGGGGTGGCTTTCGAAGCAGACCGAGCTGCGGACCTACACGCTGGCGGTCCGGGCCTGCGCCTATTACGCGGCCATGCGCCGGACGTCGGGTTCGGGCCCCTACGGTCGTCTGCTGGCTGCCGACGTGCGCGCCCTGGTCCGCGGCACGCGGAACGGGGCGTACGACTACGCGTTCGGCAAGGACTACGGCAGTTCGTCAAACGACCACCTCGGCGCCCTGGGCGTGTGGGCGGGCGTACAGGCCGATCTCGAAGTGCCCCGGACCTACTGGAGCATCGTCGAGCGCCACTGGGCCACGGGGCAGCGAAGCGACGGCGGATGGCCCTACCTGCACGGGTCGTACGCGAAGCGACGAGCGATCAAGGGCAGCCACTCGTCGGGATCGATGACCGCCGGGGGTGTGGCGACCCTGATGGTCTGCAACGACGTGCTCAACGCCCACCGGTTCCTCCGATGCTCGGGCAACAAGCTCAGCCCGAACATCACGCGCGGGCTGGACTGGCTGGAGAAGCACTCGGGCGCCATCCTGGCCGGCAAGAAGGCCGAGCGGTCGTTCGGCTACTCGCTGTACGCCATCGAGCGGGCGGCCCTGGCGTGCGGGTACAAGACGTTCGGCACGACCGACTGGTACCGCGCCGGCGCGGCGCGGGCCCTGAAGTACCAGACCGCCTCCGGCGCGTTCGTCATCCCGGGCCAGTTCACCGACCCCACCGTCAACACGTGCTTCTGCCTGCTGTTCCTTATCCGCGGACGCAACTCCGTGGTGTTCAACAAGCTCCAGTTCGACGGCGACTGGAACAACCGCCCGCGCGACATGGCCACACTGACACGATGGCTGTCCAAGACCATCGAGAAGACCGTCAACTGGCAGATCGTGAATCTCAAGACGTCCGAACGCGAGTGGCACGACGCGCCGATCCTCTACATCTCCGGGTACCAGAGCCCGAAGTTCTCGGACGCCGATCTCGACAAGATCCGTCGATTCGTCCATCAGGGCGGGACGATCCTCAGCGTCACCGAGTGCGGCGGGACGCGATTCAAGACGGGCATGTTGGCGGCCTACCGCAAGATGTTCCCCGCCTGCAAACTCATCCCGTGCAAGCCGGACCATCCGCTGTATGCCGTCCACCACAGGCTTCGCGGCCTGCCGCGGTTCTCGATCCTGTCCAACGGGGTCAGGCCGCTGGCCATCCACACCGACACGGACCTGGCCAGGAGCTGGCAGGGCAATCGCCCGGTGACCGATCGCGCCGCCTTCCAGGGCGCCGCCAACGTGCTGATGTACGTCACGGACAAGGGGACGGCCTTTCGGCGGCGGGGGGTGAGTCCGTGGCCCGACGAGGTGGCCGCCAAGGGCAAGACCGTCAAGATTGCGCGCGTCAAGCACGGCGGGGACTGCGATCCCGAGCCGCTGGCGCTGAAGCGTTTCGCCCTCTTGATGGCCCGCGAGGTCGGGGCGAAGGTGACACTGGCCGGGCCCGTCGACGCGGCGAAGATCGCGAAGGGCACGCACCTGGCGGTCCTGTCCGCCACGGGCGCCTTCACACTGACGGCGGCCGAGAAGACCGCCCTGAAGCGCTTCGTCGCAGGCGGGGGCACGCTGCTGATCGAGGCTGCCGGCGGAGACCCCGGCGGGACGAAGACCACCGGGTTTGCCAAGGCCGCCGCGGACCTCGCCGACGGAATGTATCCCGACGAAGGTCTGCGCAACCTCTCGCGGTCCAGCGGGCTGTTTACGATGAAGGGCATGAGCATCACCAAGGTCTCGTGGCGTCGCACGACCCGCCTGAAGATGGGCGGGTCCGACGCCCCGTCGCTGAAGGCCGTCCTCATCGACGAGCGACCCGCGGTGATCGTCAGTCGCCACGACATCACCGCCGGCCTGCTCGGCGCGTCGGCATCATCGATCCACGGGTATTCGGCGGGCACGGCGGCCAGACCGGGCTCGGCGTTCAAGATCATGCGCAACATCGCGCTGTACGCCGCCGGGCAGCGGTAGTCGCGTCGCCGAAAAAGGTCGACAGCCTCTTGGCGTGGGGGCGCCCAGCGACTATGGTAAAGCCTCTTATGGCTTCTGAGACAGAAACGCAATCCGAGCTGGGTGCGGTCCGCGACGCGGTGGAGAGCATCTGGGTGGCGATCGTGCTGGCGTTCGTCCTGCGCGCGTTCATGGTCGAGGCGTTCGTGATTCCGACCGGGTCGATGGCCCCGCGCCTGATGGGCGAGCACCTCATGCTCCGCTGCGCCTCGTGCAAGTACGAGTTTGCCTTCGGCGCCAGCAAGGATCTGGGCCCGCCGTCGTGCGAGACATGCGGCTATCCGCAGGTCCGCTGTCCGTCGTGCAACTACGTGACGGCCTACGGGCTGGACGTCGATGAGTCCAAGGGACGGCTCTGTGCGCGGGAGGACTGTCGGCGCATCAGCAGCCGGCGGTTGCATGAAGTCCTCGGCCGTCCGCGCAGCGGCGACCGCGTACTGGTGCTGAAGTACCTCTACCGCTTCGCCGAGCCGGAGCCCTGGGACGTGGTGGTCTTCAAGAACCCGCAGAACAACACCGAGAACTACATCAAGCGCCTGGTCGGCCTGCCGGGTGAGACCATCGAGATCGTCCACGGCAACGTATTTGTCGGCGAGTCGAAGACCGGGCCGTGGACCATTCGCCGCAAGCCCGAACGGGCCCAGAAGGCGATGTGGCAGATGGTGTTCGACAACGACTACAGACCCGACGAGTCGTTGCGCGAGCGCCAGCCCAACTGGGTCTGTCCCGTCTGGAAGCGCGCGAGCGCCGAAGACGTGGCGTGGCAGGCCGAGGAGGACCCGCAGGGGAAAGCACACGTCCTCAGGACGCGAAACTTCCGTTTTGCCGGGGCCGACCAGATGCAGCAGA
>CAZVEV010000201.1:8313-11188 GCA_964625865.1 uncultured Planctomycetaceae bacterium
GTGCACGCTCTTTTCCCGCTCCGCCCGCTGGACCCCCCGCCCCACGACTTCATGCCCCAATACGGCTACAACGCCAGCAGCACCATCGGCCAGCCGTCCATCAACGAGAACCGTGACGTCTGCACGGACCTGAACCTCTCGCTGACCTACGAGCCGGCCGACGAGACGTCCACGGTGGCCCTGATGCTGTCGAGCTTCGAGCATCGCTTCAAAGGCGAGGTCCGCGCCGACGGGAAGGTCTGGCTGTTCCACCGGACGATGACCACGGGCGGCCGGCGGTGGGAGTTGTGGGGTGAAGGTCAGGCCGACGGAGTGGCCGTCGGCAAGGCATGCGAGATCGCCCTGACCCACGCCGACTACCGCGTGACGCTCTGGGTGGACGGCCGCAGCGTCCTGTCCAGCAGCGACGAGCAATACGCCCCGGACCACAAGGCCCTGACCAGGCGAATGATTGCGGCCGTGGACATGCTGGACGAGTCCCTCGGCTCGTCGGCCCGCGTGCCCACGCCCCACGTCCGCATCGGCGCCGTTGGCGGGCCTTGCACGCTGAGCCACGTCCGCGTGATGCGAGACGTGTACTACACCACGATGGCCCTGCACGAGAACACCCCGGGCTACCAGGGCCCGATGGGCGAGTACTACCGGGCCTGGCGAGAGGCCAAGAAGGACCACAGCGTGACCGGCTGGGGCGTGATGGGGCGCCCGATCACGCTGGTCAGCAATCCGGACCGTCCCGACCTTGACGAGTTCTTCGTCCTGGGCGACAACAGCCCCCAGAGCCTCGACTCGCGCGCATGGGTCACCGCCTCGCCCTCACTGCGCCTCTACGCCGACACCGATCCCAAGACGTTCCAGTACCAACTCGGCACGGTGCCCCGATACAACATGATCGGCAAGGCGTTCTTCGTGTACTGGCCCGCCGGCTTCAGCGTCCCCGGCTTGCCGGAACTGCCCGTGATTCCAAACGTTGGACGGATGAGACTCATACGATAGTCGGCTCTTTTTGCGTTTTCGAGGAGCTGTTTTGACGTGAAAACTGCTGATTGAGGAGAAGTTATTCACAATTGGCGGAATGTGGCGGCCCGGGCGGCAATCGGGTGAACTTCGGGTGCTGTCGGGAGCCTGCGTCGCAGGCTCCGCCAAGCCGGATGTTCGGCCTGTGTGACGGGCTGCTTGTTGTAACTGCAAGGAAATCATAATGTTGCGTACATCAGGCCTCATGGCGCACCGGAGTGGACCGGTATGTTGGCCTGTCGGATCGGATCGGTCGGGCTCCGGGAATCACGCGGCCCGGACGTGACGATGGGCCTGATGGGCGAGTTATCCACAACTTGTCCCCATTGCCTTGAAAGAAAACGGGAATAATCGGAATGATTCTCCTTGAAACAAAGGATCTTGTCAAGCGATACAGCGGCCGGGCCGTCGTGGACCACGTGTCGTTCACGGTCAGTCAGGGCGAGATCGTCGGTCTGCTCGGACGGAACGGGGCGGGCAAGACGACCAGTTTCCGCATGACAATCGGCATGATAACGCCCGCCGAGGGGACGGTGATCTTCGACGGGGCGGACGTGACCAAGATGCCCATGCACAAGCGTGCGCGCCACGGGATGGGATACCTTTCGCAGGAACCGTCGATCTTCCAGCGACTTACGGTCCGGCAGAACATCATGGCCATCATGGAAACCATGCGAATCGCCCGACGGAGGCGGAACGAGCAGTGCGACCATCTGCTTGAGCAGTTCGGCCTGACCCACGTGATGAAGCAGCAGGCGCGAACGCTGTCCGGCGGCGAGCGCCGCAAGCTCGAGATCGCCCGCGCCCTGGTGACGAATCCCACGATGATCCTCCTGGACGAGCCGTTCTCCGGCGTCGACCCGATTGCCGTCGAGGACCTCCAACGCGAAATCCTCGGCCTGAAGGACCGCGGCATCAGCATCCTGCTGACCGACCATAACGTCCGCGAGACGCTGACGGTGACGGACCGCTCGTACATCATGGACAGCGGCAAGGTCCTGCGGGAGGGCCCGCCCCGCGACCTGGTCAACGACGAACTGGTCCGCAAGACCTACCTCGGCAGGACCTTCCGCGGCGACGAATTCGACATCGCCGCCAAGAGGGAGCGCGAAGAGGACGAAGACGCCGCAGGCGCGCGCCGTGCGTGACGCTCCGTTTCGCCCGGTGCACTGTCTAGCGGTCGGTCGTCAGATCGACGTTTCCCTCATGTAGAGTGTCGCCGAAACGTCGATCTGACGATCGACCGCTAAACCGTGCGCCCAAGGCGCTGCGCACAGACCTCGTGCGAGCGGATCGTTGAGAAGACCAGTGCACCCGCCGTGGTTCGGCGGGGTCTCGTCGCGCGGAGGCGGGTTCCATATGATGGAGCAAGATCTGTGGAGCGGCGGAGTCGAAACATGAGATGGTTGGCGAGCGTGGCGGTCGTGGTTCTGACGGCGGGGGCGCTGCGGGCGGAGAAGCCCGGGGCACCGGCGAAGAAGCCTGCTGTGCCCAACAACACGGCGTTTGCGGTGGTCTTCGACTTTGCCGGCGGGGCGGCGGGCAAGAGTGTGGCTGACCGGGTGCGGCTGCGGCTGCGGCGTCATGCGGAGTTTGACGTCGTGGACCGCCTGACGACGCAGGAAGCGTCCGGGGCGCTGGCCGACAAGACCGACGCCAAGGTCATCCGCGGTCTGCTCAAGCGTCTGGCGTGCGAGGTGGCGGTCTACGGGACGGCTGAGAAGACGGGCAAGACGCTTCGCGTGCGGGCGTGCGTGGTGGACTTGCGGGGCGGGGCGGATCGGGCGGCGTGGCAAAAGGACTTTATGGCGTGGTTCAAAAGGGCCTGATTTAGGGTAACACTTTGGAGGGATTGTCTGTT
>CAZVEV010000202.1:0-11099 GCA_964625865.1 uncultured Planctomycetaceae bacterium
CACGCCGTACGAGGACCGATGACCATGACTCGAACCGACCGACGTGGATTCCTGAAGATGCTCGGCGCGGGGGCCGCGGCGATGGCGATGGCGCGAGTGCCCGCCGCCGCTGCCGAGAACAAACGGAAACTGAACTTCGTGTTCTTCCTGATCGACGACATGGGCTGGACCGACGCCGGGTGCTACGGCAGTACGCTGTACGAGACGCCGAACATCGACAAGCTCGCCGCCTCGGGCATGCGGTTCACCGACGCCTACGCCGCCTGCCCGGTCTGCTCGCCCACGCGGGCGAGCATCATGGCGGGCAAGTACCCGGCCAGGCTCAAGATCACCAACTACGGATCCAAGCCCCTGCCCGCCGGCGAGGTCACGATCGCCCAGGCATTCAAGCAGGCCGGCTACACCACGTTCTTCGCGGGCAAGTGGCACGTGGGGGGCACCGCAGCGCACTGGCCTGACAAGAAGGGCTTCGATATCAACATCGCGGGCAACGCGACGGGCCAGCCCAGGGGCGGATACTTCAGCCCGTACAACAACCCCCAACTGCCCGACGGGCCGGCCGGCGAGTACCTGACTGACCGCCTGACCGACGAGTCGCTGAAGTTCCTCACCGCCCACAAGGATGAGCCGTTCCTCCTTTACCTCTCGCACTACGCCGTCCACACGCCCCTTCAGGGCAAAAAGGACCTCGTAGCCAAATACGAGGCCAAGATCGCCGCGCGCAAGGTCAAGGGCCCCCTGCTGCGAGACGAGGGCCCGCGGGCCGCGACCAACCTCGCCCAGCGGAACGCCGCATTCGCCGCCATGGTTCACAGCGTCGACGACAGCGTCGGGCGCGTGATGGCCAAGCTCGACGACCTCGGCCTGGCCGACAACACCGCCGTGATCTTCATGTCCGATAACGGCGGGCTCTCGACGCTGCTCAAGAACCGCGGCGGACTGTCCAAGAACCCCCCGACGTGCAACCTGCCGCTGCGCGCGGGCAAGGGGTGGCTGTACGAGGGGGGCATCCGCGAGCCGATGATCATCCGCTGGCCCGGCGTGGTCAGGGCGGGCGCCACCTGCGGCGTGCCGGTGACCAGCACGGACTTCTATCCGACGATGCTCGATATGGCGGGACTGCCGCAGCGGCCGAAGCAGCACTGCGACGGCGTGAGCATCGTGCCGCTCCTCAAGGGCGCCAAGGCACTGGGGCGCAAGGCGATCTACTGGCATTACCCGCACAATCACGGCAGCGGCTCGGTGCCCAGCGGGGCCGTCCGCGCCGGCGACTGGAAGCTCATCGAGTGGTACGGCGCCAAGCGTGTTGAACTGTTCAATCTGGCCGACGACATCGGCGAGACGAAGGACCTGTCGAAAGCCAACCCGGCCAAGGCGAAGGAGTTGCACGGCATGCTCATCGCGTGGCGTAAGAGTGTCGCCGCGGTCATTCCTTCCGGGGGCGCCACGACCAGGCCTCCCCGCCGCAAGAAGCGTCGCAAGGGCGAAACATCCTGACCTCGCCCATGCGATCTGTTTCCACGTTTGGCGGGATTCGGTCTGTCGTTCATTTCACTGTTCAGCGGCGCCGCTTGCGACGCCGAAGAGCAACGAACGCACTGCGTTGACGAAACGGAAACACGCGGGGCAAGCCCCGCCGCCAAACATGGACGGTACGACATGTCTGACGCGGCGCTGGCAGCATACGCTGGATAGACGCCCCCGGACGTGCTACACTGTTCTGTTTGACGCTGCCCGCGCAGTGCGTGGGCGCCCCAAGGCAGCGGCGCAGCGCCGCCGGGGGAAAGAAACGCACGCGAGATAGAGCGAAAGGCACCCAGCAGAGATGACGCAAGGACGGCCGACAACACAAGGCCTGTACGAATCACGGCGAGAGCACGACGCGTGCGGCATTGGAGCGGTGGTGAACATCTCCGGCCGGCGCGATCACGCGATCATCGAACACGGCAAGAAGGTGCTGCTGAAACTGCACCATCGTGGTGGGGCCGGCGCCGACGAGACCACCGGTGACGGGGCGGGCATCCTGTTCCAGATTCCGCACGAGTTTTTCAGCGCTGAGGCCGACCGGCTGGGGTTGGCCCTGGGCGACAGGGGCGCCTACGGCGTGGCGACGATCTTCAATCGTCGCGACGACAAGGCCCTCCGAGCCGCGGGCGATGCGGTGTTTGACGAGGCGGTGGCGCATTACGGACTCAAGACGATCGGGCACCGCGACGTGCCCAGCGACAACTCGTGTCTGGGCGAGATGGGGCGGGCCTCCGAGCCGAGCATTTCCCAGGCGTTCATTGACGGGTGCGGCCTGGCCGACGAGGCGCTGGAGCGGCGGCTTTACATGGCCCGCAAGCGTGCCGAGCGGCTGGCCGGCGAGCGTCTGGGTGAGGGCGGGGCCGACTTCTACATCGCGAGCATGTCCTGCAAGACGGTGACGTACAAGGGCATGTTCCTGGCCGACCAGTTGTTCGCATACTTCCCGGACCTTGCCGACGAGCGTGTGACGACGGCCCTGTGCATGGTTCACCAGCGGTATAGCACGAACACGTTCCCGAGTTGGCGGCTGGCCCAGCCGTTCCGGATGATCGCGCACAACGGCGAGATCAACACGCTCAGCGGCAACCGCAACCGGATGCGTGCCCGCCAGCGGCGGTTGGCCTGCGAGGCCCTGGGCGACGACCTGACGGACCTGCTGCCCGTGCTGACGACCGGGGCGAGCGACTCGGCCCAGTTCGATCAGTGTCTCGAACTGCTCGTCCGCGGCGGGCGGTCCCTGCCCCACGCGATGATGATGATGGTGCCCGAGGCCTTCGGCCCGCAGTACCACATGAGCACGGACAAGCGGGCGTTCTACGAGTATCACGCGGCCATCATGGAACCGTGGGACGGGCCGGCGGCGCTGATCTTCACCGACGGGACGCTGGTGGGCGGGACGCTGGACCGCAACGGGCTGCGGCCGGCGCGGTACGTGGTGACCACCGACGGGCTGCTGGTCCTCGGCAGCGAGGTCGGCGTGGTGGAGTTCCCGCCCGAGAAGATCCAGCGCAAGGGACGCCTCCAGCCCGGGCGGATGCTCCTGGTCGACACCGCCGAGGGGCGCATCATCACCGACAACGAGGTTAAGGGCAAGATCGCCCGTCAGAAGCCGTATCGGCGCTGGCTGGCTGAGAATCACATCGAGCTTCGCGGCCTGTTCGACGCCGCCAGCGACACGCCCCCCGAGCCCAAGGCCCTCGCCCAGGCGATGCGGGCCTTCGGGTACACGCAGGAAGAACTGAACATGGTGCTGGCCCCCATGGGCCTCAACGGACAGGAGCCGGTGGGCTCGATGGGCACCGATACGCCGCTGGCCGTCCTGTCGCGCCAGAGCAAGCTGCTGTTCGCCTACTTCAAGCAACTGTTCGCCCAGGTCACCAACCCGCCGATCGATCCGCTCCGCGAGGGGATGGTCATGTCGCTGATGACGTTCGTGGGCAAGCGGCGGAACCTGCTAGCTGAAACACCCGAGCACTGCCGACAGCTCAAGATACCCCACCCGGTGCTGACCAACGGCGACGTGGCACGCCTGCGATCGGTCAGCCGCGAGGACTTCGTCGCCGCGACGATCCCCGCCCTGTTCGACGCCGACGACGAGAATCCGGGCCAGGCGCTTCAGCGCGGGATCGAGTCGATGCTCGCCGCGGCCGAGCGGGCCGTCGACGCCGGGGCATCGCTGCTGATCCTGTCCGATCGCGACATCTCGCCCACCCGCGCGCCGATCCCGAGCCTACTGGCTACCGCGGCGCTGCATTACGGCCTGCTCGACCGCAACCTGCGTGGCGAGGTGGGCCTTGTCGTCGAGTCCGGCGAGGCCCGCGAGGTGATGCACTTTTGCCTCCTGCTGGGCTACGGCGCCAACGCGGTGAATCCGTATCTGGCGTTCGAGATACTGGCTGACCTGCACCGGCGCGGCGAGTTGGACGGCGGCGTCCAGGGCGAGCAGGTCGTCGACCGGTACGTCAACGCGATCAAGAAGGGCCTGCTCAAGTCGATGTCGCGCATGGGCATCTCGACGCTGCGCAGCTATCGGTCGGCGCAGGTCTTCGAGTGCGTCGGGCTGAATTCCAGCGTGGTCGATGCGTACTTCCGGGGCACCTCGTCGCGGATAGGCGGCATCGGCCTGGACCAGATTGCCAGTGAGACGCTCGACCGTCACCGCACCGCGTGGGTCGCCCCCGGCCCGGTCGAGCCGACGCTGACCTACGGCGGGGAGTATCAGTTCCGCGTCGACGGCGAGAAGCACATGTGGAACCCCGAGTCGGTCACGCTGCTCCAGCATGCCGTGCGCACCGGCGACCAGGACACCTACCGCCGGTTCGCCCGAATCGTCAACGACCAGTCGCGGGACCTGGCCACGCTGCGGGGCCTGTTCGAGTTGCCCGACGGCCCGGGCGTGCCGCTCGACGAGGTTGAGCCCGTCGACGAAATCGTCAAACGTTTCTACACCGGCGCGATGTCCCACGGATCGATATCGGCCGAGGCGCACGAGGCGATGGCCGTCGCAATGAACCGGCTGGGGACATACAGCAACACCGGCGAGGGCGGCGAGAACGTGGCCCGCTACGCGCCGCGAGACGACGGCGACTCGACCAACTGCGGTATCAAGCAGGTCGCCAGCGGGCGATTCGGCGTGACGATCGAGTACCTGGCCCAGGCCAAGATGCTCCAGATCAAGATGGCCCAGGGCGCCAAGCCCGGCGAGGGCGGACAACTGCCCGGCCACAAGGTCACCGAGGAAATCGCCCACATGCGACACTCCACCCCGGGCGTGACGCTGATCTCCCCCCCGCCGCACCACGACATCTACTCGATCGAGGACCTGGCCCAGTTGATCTACGACCTCAAGTGCTCCAACCCAGGCGCGAAGGTCTCGGTCAAGCTCGTCAGCGAAGTGGGCGTGGGCACGGTGGCCTCGGGCGTCGCCAAGGCCGGCGCCGACGAGGTGCTTGTCTCGGGGCACGACGGCGGGACCGGGGCCAGCCCGCTGAGCAGCATCAAGCACGCGGGCCTGCCGTGGGAACTCGGGCTGGCCGAGACGCAGCAGACGCTCGTGATGAACGCCCTGCGCGACCGGATTCTCGTGCAGACCGACGGACAACTGCGCACAGGCCGCGACGTCGTGATCGCCGCCCTGCTCGGGGCAGAACGCTTCGGGTTCGGCACCTCGGCGATCGTGGCCCTGGGCTGCATCCTGATGAGGAAGTGCCACCACGGCACGTGCCCGGTCGGCATCGCAACGCAGGACCCCGAACTGCGCAAGCGTTTCGCGGGCGACCCGGAGCACCTGTGCACCTACATGCGATTCATCGCCGCCGACGCACGCGAACTGATGGCCCGGATGGGCTTCAGGACGTTCGACGAGATGATCGGGCGGGTCGAGCGGCTGGGCACGCGGCAGGCCGTCGAGCACTTCAAGGCCCGCGGGCTCGACCTGAGCGCCATCCTGACTGAGCCGCAGCCGGTAGGCGGCCAGGGGCTGCGGTGCGTACGAGAGCAAGCCGACCGGCTGGCCGATCACCTGGACTGGGACATCATCGCCCGGGCCGAGGGCGCCATCGAGCGCTGCGAGACGACGGTCATCGACGTGGCGATCCGCAACACCAACCGCACGGTGGGCACGATTCTGAGCAACCGGATCGTATCGAGCCGCGGATCCGGCGGCCTGCCCGACGGAACACTGGAGATCAACGTGGCCGGTTCGGCGGGCCAGAGCTTCGGGGCGTTTCTGGCCCCGGGCGTGACGCTGCGGCTGACCGGCGATGCCAACGACTACGTGGGCAAGGGCCTCTCGGGCGGGCGCATCGTCGTCACGACGCCGCCCGGCTCGCCGTTTATCCCCCATGAGAACACCATCGCGGGCAACACGCTGCTGTACGGCGCCACCAGCGGGGAGTTGTTCGTCAACGGGCGGGCCGGCGAGCGGTTTGCCGTCCGCAACAGCGGCGCCGTCGCCGTCGTCGAGGGCGTGGGCGACCACGGCTGCGAGTACATGACCGGCGGGACGGTCGTGGTCATCGGTCGCACCGGGCGGAACTTCGCTGCCGGCATGAGCGGGGGGACGGCCTACGTGTTCGACGAGCACCAACTGTTCGACACGCTGTGCAACCTCGACATGGTGGACCTCGAGACGGTCCATCAGGCCGATGACGTCGCCCTGCTGCGCGACCTGATCCAGCGCCACGTCGACTGGACCGACAGCCAACGGGCCAAATGGCTCCTGGCCCACTGGCGCGACATGATCGGACGATTCGTCAAGGTCATGCCCATCGACTACCGCAAGGCGCTCCAGCGGATGCGATCCAAGGAGCGCCGCGGCACCGAGTTCTCGCCGGCCACCGAGGAGGTGTTCCGTGGGTAAGCCAACCGGATTCCTCGAATACTCCCGCCAGGACGTCGGCCATCGCCCCGTCGATGAGCGCACGAAGGACTTCGGCGAAGTGGACGTGCCTCTGGACCGCAATCTGCTGGTCCGACAGGCCGCGCGGTGCATGGACTGCGGCATTCCGTTTTGCCACGGCGCGGGGTGCCCGCTGGCCAACCGCATACCGGAGTTCAACGATCTGGTCTACCGCGGCAAGTGGCGCGAGGCGTGCGAGAATCTCCACTCGACGAATAACTTCCCCGAGTTCACCGGGCGGATCTGCCCCGCCCCCTGCGAGGCCGCCTGCACGCTGAGCATCAACGACAAGCCCGTGCTCATCGAGCACATCGAGCGCCAGATCGCCGAGCGCGGCTTTCAAGAAGGCTGGATCGTCCCCCGCCCGGCGGCGGTATCCAGCGGGCGCAGCGTCGCGGTGGTCGGTTCGGGCCCGGCGGGCCTGGCGGCTGCACAGCAACTCGCCCGCGCCGGACACAACGTGGTGGTCTTCGAGAAGGACGACCGGATCGGCGGACTGCTGCGGTACGGCATTCCCGAGTTCAAACTCGCCAAGGACGTCATTGACCGTCGCCTGGACCAGATGGCCGCCGAGGGCGTCAGCTTCCAGACCTCCGTCATCGTCGGCGAAGACCTCTCGATGAAGTACCTGCGGCAGCAGTTCGACGCGGTCTGCCTGGCCATGGGCGCGGGCCAGCCGCGCGACCTGAACGTCCCCGGGCGCGAACTGGAGAACATTCACTTCGCCATGGACTACCTGCCCCAGCAGAACCGCCTCAACGCCGGTCTGTCCCTCGGCCGGGTCGAACCGATCAGTGCCGCGGGCAAGATCGTCGTGGTCATCGGCGGCGGGGACACCGGCAGCGACTGTATCGGAACGGCCAGGCGCCAGGGCGCCAAGGAAATCCACCAGTACGAGATCCTGCCCAAACCGCCCGAGGGCTTCAACCCGGACACGCCCTGGCCCTTGTGGCCTCGCGTGCTGCGGACGTCGAGTTCGCAGGCCGAAGGGTGCGAGCGCCGCTGGTGCGTCAGCACGAAGGCGTTTGCCGGAGACGAGACGCACGTGATGGAACTGCACGGCTGCGAGGTCCGCTGGACCGAGAGCGAGGGCAAGTGGCTAATGAGCGACGTGCCGGGCACAGAGTTCACCCAGCAGGCGGACCTGGTACTGCTGGCGATGGGCTTTACGCACGTGGTCCACGCGGGGGCCGTTCGCAGCCTGAACCTGGACCTCGATGCGCGGGGCAACGTGGCCGTAGGCCCGGACGGCCAAACGTCCACGGAGGGTGTCTTCGCCACCGGCGATACTGTCTCGGGCGCCTCGCTGGTCGTCCGTGCCATCGCCTCCGGCCGCAGCGCCGCCGAAGGCATCGACCGCTACCTGCGCGCGTGACCGTCCTACTCGGCGCCCCGAGACACATGACAGGCACACGCCCACAGGCTCCGCCTGTGGGGTCTCCGCGAACACAGATCGCGTCGTATCCCCGAACGAGGACCGCTTCCGAAACGGGGTCTTGCGAACCGGTCTGCGAAGATGTCGGATTCTCCGTCGGGGGCACGCCACGGGGCGGAGCCCGTGGGCTTTGGTCCGCTACTTGGGCTTCTTCGCGGGCTTCTTCCTGGGCTTCTTCTTGCCCTTGGCGACGCCTTTGGAACCTCGGCTCGACGTGGTCTTGTCTGTCGGTCCGATCAGCCACAGGATGGTCTTGTCGTCCTGCTGACGTGTCTTGAAGGCCACGTACTGGTTGGCCTTGAGCGTCTTGACGTAGCGGACCATGGCGTAGTCGTCGGTGTACTTGATCCCGTCGCTGCTGCGCTGCTGCACCAGCAACGGTCCCGGTCCGAGGGGCGAGCGGATCTGGACCGTCACATGCTTGATCCCGTCGGTTTCGGCCCGGCCGAGGGAGGCGAACTGGCCCACGTACGGCTCGTCCCATTTGGCGATGTGCCGGATGACGCGACGACCTCGATCAGTCCCGATATCCACTTCAACCACGTCGCCCTTGGACAGTTCACTGACCGCAGCGGCCAGGTCCTCCCGCGTGGTGTGTGTCATCCGCCCCTTCTCGCCCTTTTCGTGAGTCTGCATCAACGGCACGAGCGAGGTCTTGCCATACTTGACCAGCGTGACAACCGTCCGCGTACCCGAGCCGCTGCGCTTCTCGTCGGCCTTGACGAAAAACGCACTGTCGGGTGCGAACTCGCCCGGCTTGGCGTTGTAGGCCTGCGTGCCGTGCAGCACGGTGACGTCATTGACGCCCTGGACGCGCACGGCAATGACGTCGCCGCGGCTGTGCTTCTTCAACTCCCCGCCCAGTGCTCCGGTTTCGGGCTTGGTCGCCGGTTTTGCCCTGCGGTACACCTCGTCCCCGACCTGTTTCCACCCCGTGTTGAAGACCACCAGCGTCACCGGCCTCCCGCCGCGGACCGACTGGACGTCGACGAGCATGACCGGCTCGTTCCACTGGCGTCCCGTCCGCGTGCCCAGGAACCGGACCAGTTCCCAGTTCGACGGGGCGCTGAACTCGAACTTCGCGGTGACCGTCGTGTTCTTCTTGTTGCTGCCGCTCCGTTTCTTCTTCGCCGCCCCCCGCGCGGGGCTGAACGCCACCGCAGCTACCAGAAGGATCACACCACATGCCCGTTTGTTCATCACACGTCCTGCCCTTCCCCGCAATGATGCGGACACCGTCATGAAGGCGAGAACTTCTCACGCAAGCATCAGTATACTGTCGGCCCGCGCGCCGGCAAGCAATCAAACGGCCCCGGGGTAGTCGTTGAACATGGAGTTGCGAAGTCGCTGGAGGTCGGAGTTCTCGGGCCTCCAGAAGAACCTCTCCCGCTCGGAGGCGTCCAACGTGCCCTGGTCTTCCCACTTCCAGTGCTCGGCATGTCCGTCGGCGAAGCTCATGTTGTCACCGCCGTCGTGGAAGTTGGCCACGTAGTCCACCCATCGGTTCCTGTTCCAGTACTTCGGTTCCTGGATAAACGAGCCCATGTTGGAGTTCGATCGATAGTCGCTCTCCTCGACGAAGACCAGTTCGTTGGAGTGGCTCTTGATTTCCGAGTACCGGGTGATGCGAGCCGGATTACCCCAACTCTCTCCATTCATCGTCATGACGATGGAGTAGCTGCGGATGTGATCTACCGGATCGCTGGGACACAGGTAGATCCTCTTGTCCCGGGACCACGGATACAGTGCCGCATTAGTGATCAACGCGTATCGGTTTGCATTGCCCGGATTCTCATTGCCATACCTGGCCCACGCCGTGGACTGGGAGGAGTGCCCATTGACCAGCTTTCGCTTGTTGTCCGTCTGGTACGCCACCCACGCAATACTGAGCTGGTGCATGTTCGTGTAGCAGATGTCGATCTTGGCCAGGATCATGATGCGGCTGAGCATGGGCGCGAACATCGCCAGCAACACCCCGATGATCGCTATCACGACCAGCAGTTCCATCAGCGTGAACGCGCGTCTGTCACTCATGTCTCGGCTCCATCAGGTCGGCCGGGCTGCCGGCCGACGCCTCATCCTTGCGACGCTTTGTCGCGACGGTGGCTGCGATACCACTCGCCGCGGTCGGTCTTGCAGTGCGGACAGATGTCTTCGGGGCTGTCGGCTTTGGCGGGGCCGGGGCGGCCCTGTCCGGGCGGAACATACGCCTTATCGCACTTCGGGCAGCGCACGGTCATCCAGCCGGAATGTTTGGCCTGGCATAGCGGGCAGTGCGGGCGTCGCGCGGCCCCCGGGTCGGTCTGCATCATCCGCTCGTCGGGGACCTGCTCGGCATACTGATCGCGCGTCAACGTGAAGGGCTTGTCGCACTGGTCGCAGAGATACCCCGGCGGCGGATTGCCTTTCGGCGTCGGTTTCGACGGATCGGACCACATGGATCGCACGCCCAGGCCGATTCCGCCCACAACCAGCACGATCAGTGCGATGATGGGCCACTTCGCTTTGACAGGCTGCGACAGATCCATGTCCAATCCAGACCAGAAGAGACACGCTGTATGCTGCGACAAATCCCACCTGGCCGCACATCGGGGGCACTGCGGGAATTACACTATATATCACTATAGCATAATCTCGGCATATTCAAGCGAGAATCCTGCGTCGATTCAGCGGCGAGGTCGCCCGGACTTGACCCCCTGGCCGCACTCGGGACAGACGCGCTGGCCCGCCCACTCGCCTTTGCCCGGCACCGTGCCGATGACGCGCGCCTTGCAGTTGGGGCACAGGCTTCTCATCGTGCTGCAGAACCGCCCACCGCACTTGGGACAGTGTGCCATGCCAGGCCTGGTGTTCTCCACGCCCTTGTGCTGGAGGTTGAACTCCTTCCGGGAGATCTCGAACTGGTGACCGCACTCGGCGATGGTGCACTGGTAGTACATGGGCTGGTTGCGCCGGGCCCTGCGGTCACCCGTGCTGTCGATCAGTGTGCGGGTAAACATGTAGATTGCCCCCGCCGTTATCGCCACGAGCACGCCGATGATGAGGAACTTGGCGCCCCGGCCGGAGCCTCCCGAGTCGTCGTCTTGTCTGAACAGGTTCGCGCTGCTGATGGTGCGGCCTTTCGTCAATAGCGGGCGGGGCCAGGCCGGCAAGATCGCCCAAGGAGGCTATGTCTTGCGGGTGCTAGTGTACCGTCAGTTTTGAATAATGGGGTTTGGGCTATTTGGCCGATCTCTT
>CAZVEV010000203.1:0-11077 GCA_964625865.1 uncultured Planctomycetaceae bacterium
CTTCGTGACGTTGTTCGTCATCGCCACGCGTGCCGACTCCTTGCCGCGAAACTCGATCCGCTGTCCCAGGAACTGCTTGACCACGAACGGCGCGTCGGCCAACTCCGCCAGGCGTATCCGGTTCAGGTCGCGTTCGGTGATCATGCCCTTCCGGTCGGCGGGTGATACCGTGGTGCCCCCATTGCCGTCGGGGGGCTTGACCGTGCCGCCGCCGCTGGCGATCCGCGCCTTGACCTGCTTGAGCAACAGCGACGCCCGCTCGTCGGCGGGCTTGAGCTTCAGGACCTGCTCGAGTTCATGGACGGCGATCTTCAGCAGCCCCTTGCCGTAGGCCCATTGGGCGAGCTTGAAACGGGCCTCGGGGTCCTTCGGGTCGATCTTCTTCAGCCGCTGCTGGTACTCCTCGGTCGGCAGGACCACCTTCTTCATCGACAGGACGTCGGAGACCTTGACCGTCATGGTCATTGCCGGCTTGCCGCCGATGTACTTGGTGATCCGGTACTGCTTGCCCCCGTCGATCAACTCGACCTGTCCGGTAACGGGCATCCGCCCGTCTCTAAACCTGACGATCATCGTCTCGCCAAAGACCGTCACGGCCATCGCGAGCAGGCAGACGACCACGGTGAGGGTTGTTCTAAGCATGGCCACACCTCTTCGTTGCTGAATCCAATCGCGCCGGACCATCTCGGCACCCGCAGTGCCCCGTCTGTGGGGCCCCGCACGAGCCGGCCTCGACGCTCGTTTGTTGAAGGCGGCAGTGGGATTCGAACCCACGAATAACGGATTTGCAATCCGTCGCCTTAGTCCACTTGGCTATGCCGCCACGTGCCAAGACCAGTATAGCGGTCCATTTCCACACGTCAAGACGCCTTGCGCGGCGGCCGCCTATGTCCTTAGACGCCACCGCCCCGCGCCGGTTCCACGCCGAGCCCTCGACCGGCGCTTCCGGGTGGCGACGCCTAGTTTCTCAGCAGGGCCTTGGCCTTGGCTTCGATCATCAGGAATCGGTCGGCGTACCCGCCCATGGGCAGGGCCCCGCCCGGCTGGGTGTCATTGTGTCTGGCCTGCTTTATTCGCCTCAGGACCGCCTTGGCGGTTTCCCTGTTCGGCTCGACCGCCAGCAGGGAGCGACAGTATCCCAGTTCGCCCAGCCATTTCATCCGCGCCTGGTACGGGATGTTCATGTCGAAGTTGGTTCGGGCCAGTTCCTCGAATCCCGTGACGGCCTGCGTATAGTACTTCTTGGCCTCGGCGGGGTCTTGAGCGTTCGCCCCCAGACCCTCGTTGGCGCGCGCAATGCCGAGCACGTTGAGGGCCGAGACCTCCACGCGGGCCTTGAGTATCTTCTCGACGTCGTCAAGCCAATGGCCGATCACCTTCCGGGCATCATCGACGCGCCCCTTGACCTTCGCGTCGGAGGAGCCCCCCTCTTTGCGCTTCTGCTCTTCGGCCTTCAGCAGGACCATCTGCAACTTGGCGTCGGCGGTGCTGCTGGCGAGGTCTCTCGACTGCTCCGCCGAGACCTGCCTGAGCTTCATGAAGTCGTTGAGGGCGTTCATCCGCGCCAGCAGGGCCGCGTGAGAGGACGCGTCGGCCAGGGCCTTCTGCATCGGCTTGAACTCCGCGGTGATCTTGGCCCGCTGGGTCGTGTTCCGCTCGTCCTCCTGCTTCTTGCACTGCTTGAACAGGTCCAGAGATTGGGCGTGCTGCCCGTTCTTCATCATCGCGTCGGCGACGGTCTGGGTGATCGCATAGCATTGCGGATCGGACAGCGGCTTGTCCTTGACGCGGTCGTGCAGTTTCTCGGCCAGTTTGACGTAGTCAGCGACGTACTTCTTGTACTTGTCCTCGTTATCCTCGCCGGGAAGGCCTTCCAGGCGGTCGATGCGCTGCTGGATCTGCGTGATGACCATCCGCAGGAGGACCTCACCCAGATCGGGGTAGCGATCGAGGAACGCGAAGAGGGCGGCGATGGCCTTGTCGATCTGCCCGCTGTAGACGAGCCTGCGGATCCTGAGGTCCTCGCTCTTGCTGAACGCCAGCGTGTCCGACCACTTCTCGCGAAGGGTGTCCAGGGCCCGCATGGCCTTGTCGTCCTGCTTGCCGTCGCCGTAGTCCAGCCAGAGCTTGGCCGCCAGAAACAGCGCATCGGCGCCCCAGTTCTTCAGGTGGACTGACGCGGCCTTGTCGCTCTTCTCGACGTCGGGGACGGCCCGCAGCGCCGCGTCGCTGTATTCTTCCTGCTGCCTGGCCAGGATCATCGCGGCGCCCTTGAGTTTGATGTCATCGCCCTGCCCGTCCCGGGGAAGCAGTTCGAGGGCAAAGGTCCGGTATTGCAGGGCGCGCTGCCTGGCCTGCATGTGCTCCATGTGCGTCTTTTCGGACTCCGGCACGCGCTCGTAGATGCCGGCGACGTTGATGCACATGGTGATGGCCCCTTTTCGCAGCGAAGCGGCCTTGGCCGCCAGCGGGGCCAACTTGCCTTCCATCGCGGTCACTTCCCGCTGTACGACGGCCTTGGCCTTGGCGTCTTTGGCCTCATCGAGACGACCCTTGGCCTGGGCCAGGTCGCGGGCGGCGTTTGAGGCCTGGGCGACGGCATGTTCGGCCGCCCCCTTGGCCTTCTTGCAGAAGTACTCGTAGGCTTCGGCAAACTGGAAGTTCCAGGGCAGGACCTCGGGCTTGTCGCGCCACTTCTCGCCTTCGCAGTAGATCTTGAACACCTGAATGTACAGGGCACGGAGGTTGTCGGCCTTTCTCTCGGCCCGCTTGTAGTAGTAGTCGATCGTCTTTCTGGCGTTCGTGGCGGCCTTGTAAGCCTTCTCGTGGTCCGGGTACTCCTTGGCGAGGAGGGCGAAGTTCTCTGCCGACTTGAAGCTGTCGTTCTTGTAGTTGTAGACGAACGCCAGCATCCACAGCGCCAGCGGCCTGACGTGCGTCTTGGTCACCTCGTCGGTTCGGCTGCAGACCTCGGCGAGGATCTTCTGGGCCTTGTCCAGCGCCGGCGCCTCGCCGCCCTTGCCCTTCTGCTGTTCGCCCAGGCCGAACTCGTGCGACGCGACGGCGAGAAGGACCACGGAACTGAGCTTCTTGTAGTCCTTTCGATCGCGGTACTTGCGATAGATGATCTCGTAGAAGGCGTTCTGGACGACCTCCTCGTTGTACTTCTTGAGGAAGCCCAGCAAGGCCTGTTGGGCCTTCTTGTCGTATTCGGCGGCCTTGGCCGGGGCGCGTTTGCGCTCGGTCGCGGCGCGGGTTTCATGGAAGTAGTGTTCGGCCAGCGTGGCCAGCAGGTCCACCCGGCGATGCATATCCTCGTCTTTCTTGGCGACGGCATGGCCTTGCGTTCTGAACGCGTTGAGGGCCTGTGGAACGGCGGTGTACTTCTCGTCACCGCCCTTGCCCGACCGGGCCAGTGCCCGCCCGTGCTCGATGAGGTTGCGCACGTGCTCGAAGTGGGCGTTGATCTTCCCGCTGGCGTCGACGCGAGCGGCGAGCAGTCTCGTCAGCATCCTGGCGGCGCCGGCGTGCTCCCCCGCCTCGCGCAGCGCACGGGCAACCAGCAGGAGGGCCGGATTCCGGATGGCCGCGTTGAACCGGGGCGAGAGGAACTCCTCGCCGAGATTCCTTGCCGCCCGGAGATCGGCCTGCTTGGCGGCGGCCATGCCGTGGTACAGACGGATCCATGCCGCCCGGTACTTCGTTTCGTTAAACAGGCCCTTGACCTCGCCGGCGACGACGATCCAGATCCTCATGTTGCCCCGCCACTCGGGGATCATGTCTTCGATCTCGGTGGTGAGGTCTCGCACGCCGATGGCGGCGGTGGCGGTGGCGGCGGCCAGGGCCTTCCGGTCGGCCTGGGCGCCTTGGAGGAACAGGAGCTTGTTGGCGTACGGCTCGCCCCGCGTCAGCGCGTCGGTGACGGCCATCAGCAGTTCAGCACGCCATCGCTTGATCGTCGTCCGCGCACGGGCCGTCTCGTCGGACGCCGCCTTCGCGTCGGACGTGTACTTCGCGACGGCCTTTCTCAGAATCGCCACCGCCTCGTCGAGCAGGGCGTTGCGCCGTAGGGGAGTGTGTTGGGCCTTGGCGGCGGCGATCTTCCGTCGGGCCGCCCCCATCAACATCTCCGCCCCGCCCCCGCCGGCGGCCTGGAGTTCACGATACAACTCGTCCTGCAACTCCGTCATGCCCAGCGAGTCAAGCGTCTGGACCAACCTGTCGGTATCAATGCTGGTATCGTACGCCGACTTCCTGGCCCCCTGTGCAGTCGCCTGGCAGGCGGTCGCGGCCAGAACAGCCATCGCCGCAAGAGCGGCCAAGCTCGTCATCTTCCGGTAACGCTGACGCATTTTCGGATTCCTTTCAACGTCCAACTTCACCCGGCCAATTCAACGCCCGGGCACGAGTCCGCCCGGCGCAGGTCCGTTGCTGCAGCCGAGCAACCGGTCGGGTGTAAACCTATCTTGTCGTACTTCGCTCGCGCGGCCTGGTTGAACGCGTCAACCACGTGCTGCCATCGCACGCCGCGCGACGGCTTGATGCTGACGGCTTCCGCGATCGTCTTCGACCTGACCAACTCGCGATAAAGGCTTTCGGGCGAGTCGAACCGCTCGTTGTCGATGAAGAACACGCCCGCATCGGCCAGCATCGGGTCCAGGGGCCTGACTACGTCGACGACAATCGTCTCGGCGATCGGTTCGGGGTCCGACCCTCCCGGCAGCGTGCCGGGGATCGTGCCCTCGGCGACCCGGAACGTGAACGTCAGCAGGAAGAACAGCAGCAGCAGGAACGTCACGTCGATCATCGGTGTCAGCGGCGGCCGGACCGTCCGGCGTTCATCCTGTGGCGCCTCGCGGGGGGGCGTTTGGGGCTGGGCGGCATGTCCTGAGGTCAGCGTCATCGCATTGACTCCCCATCTATGCGGCCGTCGCCAGCGCCCGCCCGGCGGGTCAACTGGCGGTCGCGAAACCTACCTTCTTGTACTCCGCGCGCACGGCCTGGCTGAACGCGTCAACCACGTGCTGCCATCGGACGCCTCGCGCGGGTTTTATCACAACGGGCTGTTCGGTGGACCCCACGATGGCCTGTCGGCCCTTCAGTTCATCGTACAGGTCCTTGGCAGAATCGAACCTGTCACCGTCAACCAGGAAGGCGCCGGCATCCGCATTGACCATGTCCAGGGGCACGACGACGTCGATGACGATCGGCTCGTCGACGCTCTTTTCCGCGCTGCTCTGGTCGCCGGGCAGCGTGCCGGGGATCAGTCCCTCGGCCGCCCGGAACGTAAACGTCAGCAGGAAGAACAGCAGCAACTGGAAGGTCACGTCAATCATCGGCGTCAGCGGCGGCTGCATCTTCGGCTTCGGACGCGCACGCTTCTTCCGCGGCGGAACGTAGTGGACCGACTCGTCGCCGGCGACCTTTTTCGTGGAAAGCGCCATTACTCGTCCCCTCCGCCATCACTCAATTCCCGGATAGCCGTGATCTGCATGTTGCTCAAACCCGTCGTGGAGACCATGAACATCGCGGGGGCCACCTGGTCATAGCGCAGGCGTTTGTCCGCCCGGATCTCAACGGCGAACTCGTCCCTCTGCTCGGGGGTCAGGGTCTCGAGTTTGGCCTCGATGATATCCTTGACCTGCTTCAGGGCGTCGGCCTCCCGTGCGTCGATCGGTTCAGCCCCGACGCGATAAAACCCGACCCTGTTGCCGTCAGGGTCCTCTCCCGTGCCCAGATCATCGCCGGACTTCGACATCGAACCGATGTTCAGGATGATCCGCAGGCCCATCTTTTCAACTTCTTTCGCCGTGCTCTTGGCTGGCTCGGGAAGGATCATCTGGGCGATCTCGTCAGACGCCACCTGCCCGACCAGGATGAAGAACAGGATCAACTGGAACGTCACGTCGATCATCGGCGTCATGTTGAACTCGGCGACCGCGGGGCCGTCCGATTTGAATACCGTATTCTTTGCCATGGCTGGACTCCTTGTCAAACAGCCGTCAGCCCATACAACCTACTTCTTGCCGGGACGGAAGTTCGAGATCAGGTCCTGCGAGGCCACCATCGCCTCACTGGTCAGCGAGTCGATACGGTTGCGGAAGATCGCGTAGGCCGCCAATGCCGGAATCGCCACCGCCAGGCCCAGAAGCGTCGTCACCAGCGCGATGCCGATACCGCCGGCCAACTGCTCCGGCTTCGGCATGCCGCCGGCTTCCACGATCTTGAAGAACACGTTGATCATGCCCCAGACCGTGCCGAACAGGCCCAGCATCGGACCGATGTTGCCGATCAGGTTCAGCCACTCCAGCCCGCGCAACATCTTCGTGGTGCGCTCCTCGGAGGCCTCTTCCATCGCGCGCTCCATCGCCGGATACCCGTGGGCCGCCTCGGCCAACGCCGCGTGCACCACGTAGCCCAGGAAGCTCGGATCCGTCGCGGTGACGTCAATCGCGTCGCGGTATTCCTTGCTCTCGAACATGTCCTGGATCTGGTTGTGCATCAACTCGGGCAGGATCGTGCTTCGACGGATCTTGATCGCGTAGCTGATGATCAAGGCCACCGTAACGACACTGATAGCCCAGATGATGTAGCCGATCACACCGCCCTGGAAAAAGATTACGTCAAAGTAACTGCCTTCCATTCTCTGCGTCTCCTATGACACGTAGCCATATTCAGCCGCCTCGCCGGCGGCTCTTTGCCTTCTGTCAGGGCCTCCGGCACGGCGCCGGGGGCATTAGCGATTGATTCCTATCCCCCCAAGGCCGCCAGTGCCTTGCGCGCATCGACGGCAGCCTTGCTCTTGCTGAACTCCGAGATCACCTTCTTGTACGCCGCCTTGGCCGCCTTGACGTTCCGCTTGGAAAGCAGCGTATGGACGCGTCCGGCCCGGAAGAGGGCCTCTGCGGCCTCGCGCGACGTCCGGAAGGCGGAGTAAACCCGCATGAAGTCCAGCCCGCCCTGAAGGAGCAGGGCGTCCTTCTCCTTGCCCGCCTTGCCCGCCGCCAGAAGCACGCGCGCCCGCCCGCGAAGCAGCAGCGCCTGAGACAACTGCACCCGCGTGTACGACCGCAGGGACTTATCGATGGCGTCGAGGGCCTTCAGCGGCTTGTCGTCGTTCAACCACGCTTCGATGCGACTGAACGCACCGGCGGTCGGGACGTGCCCGCCATTGCCGCCATTGGTGCCGCCGCCATTCGTCGGCGGCTCGACCCCGTCGGCCAGCGCGGCGGCCTTGGCGGTCAGGCCCTCGTGGTTGTACAGCTTCATCAGCACGTCGACGATGGCGGCCTCGTAGGGCTTGGACCTCTTGCCCGAGGCCCGCTTGCGTTCGAGCAACGTCATGGCCGTCTTGTTGGCCGACGAGCCCTTTCGTCCCATCGTTGTCGGCCTGGCCGACAACGCCCAGGCCGCACCGGACGTCTCGTCAACCAGGGCAAGCCATTCCTTCACCGCGCGGTCAGTCATCCGCCCGGCGTCCAGTGCCCGCAGGCGCCTGGCGGCGATCAGCGTCCGCTGCCACTTGCGCTGCGCCTTGGGGTAGGCCTTGTCGTACAGCTTGACCGCGTCGGCCCAGTCCTGGCCCTTGACGCTCAGCTTCTCGGCCTCGTCGAGCGACTCGATCGCCTTGATGCTCACCCTGCGGATGTCGCCGAGGGGCTTGACGAGGTTCTGTCCGTTGGACGTGGTGTAGGCAACCTTTCCGTCGGCGAAATTGGTGATCTTCACCGACGAATACGTCATGTAGCTCGAGCCCATCCTGGCCTCGATCTCGTCGGCGACCAGGCCTGGCGCGCAGGCGCCAATCACCAACAGCACAACCGTCGCTCGTATGATGTCTCTCATGTGTCTCACTCGTCGAGGCTCAGGGCCTTGAACTCGCCGTCGTGCTTCTCGGCGATCTTCCGCATGACCTCGTGGGCCCGGCGGTCCTTGCCGAACAGGAATGTATGGACGCTCACGGCGCCCTTGTTGTTGTCGCCCAGCCAGCCCAGGACCGCCTCGTTGCCGCTCTTGCCCTTGTACCGACTGCCGCCGCCGATGCCCGCGAACTCGCCGTCCGTCAGCAGCAGGACGATCTTGCCTTCATCCGGAACGCCCTTGAGGACCTCGAACGCCCTCTTCAGCGCCACCAGCGCCGTCGTCTTGCCCTGCGGCCGCACCTCGTCCTTGCTCAGGAAGTCCACCACCGCGATCTTGCTCTCCGGCGTGGCAGCCACCAGACCCCGGCGGGGGCCCTCGACGGTCGTCTCGTCGGCAAACAGGACGATGTGGAATTCCTGGTCCGAACTCAACTCGCTGATCGACAACTGCATCTGCAGGCGAACGTAGTCGAACACGGTGACCATCGAACCGGACCGGTCGATCACGAAGACGATGTACTTCGCCCCGCCGCCCATGTCCGTTCCGTAGAAGTTCGGATTGCCCCCCCCACCGCCGCCTCCGCCGAACGGAGCGTCCGGATTGCCCACCGACCGGCCGGAACCGATGAACGTCATGCGGCTCTTGGTCCGTCCCGAATCAGACGGGACGTTCGACTCGCGGTTCGAGTACGACTTGACTTTGCTGACCGACGAACTGGTGTTGGTGACGCTGGGGCTTGCACCGTGGGCCGACAGCTTCCGGCGGAGCGAGCGGCGCATGCGGGCGGACTTGGGGGCTTCCAGGTCCTTCTGCTCCTCCTGCGCGCTGACCATGACGATGAACAGCATGATCAGGGCCAGGCCCAGGTGGAAGAAGACGCTGAGGATCCACGGCATCATGGCGGCCATCGTGGCCATCAGCGGATCGGGACCTTCCTCGAACATCTCCTCTTCTTCAGCCCCTTCAGGCGGCCCGGGGGGAGGCGCCGCGTAGGCGGCCTGCTCTGCCCCCGCATCGCCGCCGGGCACCTGGGGCCGGGGCAGCGAGGCCAGGGCGGCCGGCACGCGAAGCTTCTTGCTGCAATGCGGACACCGGACCTTGCTGCCGGGTTCGGCATCGACGTTCAACAGCTTTCCGCACTTCTCACAACGAAAATCAACAGTCATGATCTCGCTCTCCTGTCAACCGACCGACCGGGGCCGGCTGTGCAAGTAGTGCCCGCGTAGACGCTTCGGCGCATCGAACCGGCCCTTGAATGCCGCCACTACACCGAATGCCCCTACTCCGGGCTAACATAGGTATACCGTCCTTTGTTCTGTTTCGCAATGAGTTTCATAACTTTCGCCGCCTGCGCCGAGCGGGCGCCGTAAAGAATCGTGTTGATGTGCACCCGCGGGCCTTGCGCGGAGGCGTTCATCTGCCTGATCGCCTCGACGACCTTGTCGCTCTGGCGGAACTCCCCGTCGGTCAGCAGATAGATCAGCTTGACGCCCTCGGCGCCGTCGGGCCTCTTCGCACCTTGCAGCACGGCGAACGCCCGCCGCAGCGCCGGCAGCGGATCAGTCTGGTCGCCCGGCCGGATGCCCTCGAGGAACTCCACCAGACGGACCTTCTCTGCATCTATCGCGCGGACCAGGCGACGAGGCGATTTCTCCTCAACGCTTCCGGCGGCGAACAGCACGACGTGGAAATCCTGATCGGCGGACATCTCCTGAACGTACGTGTACATCGCCAGTCGAACCGTGTCAAACTTGCCCACCATCGACCCCGACCGATCGATCACGAACACGACGTGGTCGGCCCGTTGGCTTCCACCGCCTCCGCCCTCACCGTCGCCTTCGCCATCACCCTCGCCATCGCCCTCTCCATCTGACGACCTGGCCGGCGGGAACAGCGTGTTCTCCGAGCCGGTCCCCGGATTCCCGATCGTCAGTTCGTGATCTCTGGGCCGGGGCGACAGGACGATCGTCCTCTTCGTACCGGGGTCCCTGACCACCTTCTCCTGCTGGTCCTCCTTCGGCCGGCGGTCCTGTTTGTACTGCTTCCGCCCGCCGGGGGGAGTCAACTTCTCGGGATCGAGAGGCCTGTGGCGAGGCACGGTGATGTTGCGCGGGGGCGCAATCGAGGCGATCTTGACAGTGGGCTTCCTGACGGGACCGGCGGCAGGGTCGTCGTCCGCCGGCTGGAGGGTGACCATCGCGATGAAGATCATGACCACGCACAGGCCGACGTGCAGCAGCGTGCTGAGGACCCACGGCATGGCGCGTGCGATGGCCGGTTCGGCCTCGTCAGCGCAATCCGTCACGCTGTATACGGCGGCCAGTTCGGCTTCTTCAACGGGGCTGCCCTCGACAGGACCGGCGTCAACACGGGGATGCGGCAGGGCCGCCAGCGATGCGGGTATCTTCACACGTTTGCCGCAATGCGGGCACCTCACTTCGGCCAGACCGTCGAGAAAAGCCAGAGGCATCGGTCGCCCACAACACGTGCAACTGAACGTCGTGTTCATCGCAAGAACTCCTTGCACTGTGTTGACGCCACGCAGGGGAGTGCGTCGGCTGTTGGCGGGGAGTGTCCCTGGGCAAGGTCCGGTCTGGCGGGCCAGGCGCGCCCCCGCGTCCGTACATACGCCCCAGCCTTGGCTAACCCGGACGTTGCAGAGTATGGGACAGCTTCCGCAAGCCGAGTGTCCCAGGCGCGGTGTCAACGAACCCTAAGGAACTCAGACACCGCCTGTTCAGGTATGGCGGACCGGAGCGACCCGTAGGCCGCCGGACGTGGGCCCGCTTGGGCAAGCCATAGGTGCGCTCGCCCGGAGAGAGTCACGACGCGATCTTCACTTATCCGTCATGAACGGCCGGCATTACTACGGTCGGCCGCTGTTGTGCTGTGCAGTGGAGGTTACGCGCTAAACGCCTGCCCCATCACTACGGCTATATTATACCGACGGCTGACAGCGCCGGCAACAAGAAAACGAGAAATAGTGGAAGTCGAAGGTCACAGGTCGAAGGTCCAAGGTCTCTGGCAGCGCACACCGGGGTCTTCACTCAGGACCTTTGACCTTCGACCTTCGACCTCCCCCCCGCGTCGTGGAGGGCACTGGCATTTCGGCCGATGACGTTCTATAGTTGAACTCGTCGCTTTGCGTGTTTCTGCACCTGCGAGGGTGGCGGAATTGGCAGACGCGCCAGGTTTAGGTCCTGGTCCCGAAAGG
>CAZVEV010000204.1:0-11072 GCA_964625865.1 uncultured Planctomycetaceae bacterium
ATGCTTCTATCGCGGCCGCATCCCCCCATCTGTTACCCTCATTTGAACCACGCCAAAAACAGTAACTGTCCCGATCAACCCCGGAGATACGAAAGAATGCGTTGACCGGCCGAGGACGAGGACGAGAACGACGACGAGTTGGTAGGGTGGGTAACTCGTTACCCACGTTCTGCCGGTATGACGGTCCGGCGGTGTCAGAGGTGAGTTGTCGCGGCGACGTTGGCGGTGGGTAACAAGTTACCCACCCTACCTACTTGACTTGAGGTGGTTTGGATGCGATAATTGGATTGTACGGAATATTGTACAAGGAGCATCGCTATGACGACGGCTGACATCTTCCCGTTCTCGGAGCATCGCCGCCACCTGCGGGAGCATTTTGATCGGGTCAAGGCGACCGGGCGGCCGTTGGTGATTACCGCCAACGGGAAGGCCGACGCGGTCGTCCTCAGCCCCGACCAGTACGACTCGCTCGTAGCCGATGCCGAATACGCCCGCAGCCTCCGCCTGGTCCAGCAGAGCATCGACGAGTTCGAGCAAGGCCGCGGGATCCCCGCCGAACAGGTCTTCGCCAAGGTCCGCAGATCGCTCGGCATGGCGGATGAGGCATGAGCCGGCGAGTGGAGTTCTCCCCGACGGCCGAGTCAGAAATCCTCGAAGCCGCGCGGTTCATAGCCGAAGACTCCCCCCTCGATGCGGTTCGCTGGTACGATGGGATCCACGAGGCGATCATGAGCCTTCGGGACATGCCGAATCGGTGCAGCCATGCGCGTGAAGATGAGGCGTTCCCCATCGAACTGCGACAACTCGTGTTCAAGTCTCACCGCGTGATCTTCTCGGTCCACGACGACGTGGTCCGGATCCATCGCGTCCTGCATGGAGCACAGGATTCAGCCGAATCCCTATAACGTGCGAGTCATAGGGTGGATGGGGCTCAGGACGGGCGGTATGCTGTGGGAGTCTCCCGTGGGGCGGTTCGAGCGGTACCAGTGCGAGACTAGGAGAGTGTGATGATGCGACGGCAGAGCGGACGAGCGGCGAAGCGGATCGTGGTGGCGGTGGTGGCGGGCGTGCTGTGTGCGGCCGCGGGCGCGCCGGCGGGCGAGGCCGAGGATATCCTCAAGGCCACGGGGACGACCGGGGGGCTGATTGTGCACGTGGGGTGCGGGAACCACAAGCTGACGATGGCGCTGCGGGCGGGCGAGGGGACTGTCGTTCACGGGCTGGATGTCGATCCGGCGAAGGTGGCCCGGGCGCGAGCGGCGATCAGCGAGGCGGGGCTGGCTGGGGCGGTGGCGGTCGATACGTTTGACGGCAAGGGCCTGCCGTACGTGGACAACCTGGTGAATCTCGTGGTGGCTGAAGATCTCGGCGACGTGCCGCCGGCTGAGGCCATGCGCGTGCTGGCGCCGCGCGGGGTGGCGTACGTCAAGACCGGCGGCGGCTGGCGCAAGACCGTCAAGCCCGTGCCGGGCGATATCGACGACTGGCCTCACTATCTCCACGGGGCCGACAACAACGCGGTGGCGCGCGATACGGTGGTGGGGCCTCCCAAGCGCATGCAGTGGGTCGGCGGGCCGCAGTTCGCGCGCAGCCACGAGATCAACTCCTCGATGGCCGCCTTGGTCTCGGGCGGCGGGCGGCTGGTGTATATCTGGGACGAGAACCCGACCGGCATGACGGACAGGCGGTTTCCGCCCAACTGGCAGTTGATCGCGCGGGACGCGTTTAACGGCGTGGTGCTGTGGAAGCGCCCGATGCCCCAGTGGGGCTGGCGCCAGTGGCATCCAGCGGGCCGCTGGAACGACGAGCGCGAACGGGCCAAGATGCTCCGCCACCTGCCCCCCACGATACCCCACCGGCTGGTCGCGGCCCCTTCGACCCCTTCGACAGGCTCAGGACAAGTGGACCGCGTCTATGTCACGCTGGGCTATCAGGCCCCGGTCAGCGTGCTCGACGCGGCCACGGGCAAGGTCCTGCGGGAACTGAAGGACACCGCGGGGACCGACACGATTCTCCTGAGCGACGGCGCGCTGGTGCTCCGCGTCCGCACGGCCGACAGCCCGCCGGAGAAGGATGTCTGGGGCACGATGCCCGACAGGGCCCGCGCGCGGGTGGTCGTCATCGATGTCCGGACGGGCAAGACGCGATGGCAGAGCAAACCGGTCGCGATGGCGCCGATGACACTGGCCGTCCGCGCCGGGCGGGTGGTCTACTGGAACTACGACCGCATCATCTGCCTCGACCTGAAAGACGGCCGGACGCTGTGGCAAAGCGAGCCGATCGCCGGCGGCATCGGACACCGGGGCACGGTGGGCACGCTGGTGGCCCAGGACAAGGTGGTGCTGTTCAAGCCGTATTCCGCCAAGGGCAAGAAGGACTCGGGTCGGCTGGTGGCGGTGTCGGCCGAGACGGGCAAGCACTTGTGGCGGGGACCGAAGTACACGGGCCCCGGCATCACCAACCCGCCGGACCTGTTCGTCGCAGACGGCCTGGTCTGGACGGGTGAGACCGCCCTGCCGGTCAGTTGGTCGCAGACGACGCTGAAGCGCCAGGGCCTCGATCCGCTGACGGGCAAGGTCGTGCGCGAGATCGTCGTGCCGAAGCTGATCAGTTGGGGCCACCACTACCGCTGCTACCGCTCGAAGGCGACCGAACGGTTCCTCATGCTGCCCAAGCGCGGCGTGGAGTTCGTGGACCTGCGCGGCGACGAGCACATGCGCCACGACTGGCTGCGTGCCCCGTGCATCTACGGCGTGCTGCCCGCCAACGGCCTGCTCTACGTCGCCCCCCACCAGTGCGTCTGCTACCAGGGCGCCCTGATGTCGAACTTCAACGCGATGGCACCGAAACGGCGGTTGAAGGGTGAGCAGCGGGTAAAGGTTGAAGGTTCAAGGTTGAAAGAGCGCCAACGTCTGAGCAAGGGCCCGGCGTACGGCAAGGTCTCAAGTCTGAAATCTCAGATCTCAAATTCGCAATCGAATGATTGGCCGACGTATCGGCGAGACCCGCGCCGCAGCGGGAGTTCGCCGACGGCCGTAACAGGTCGCCTTGCCGAGACGTGGCAGGCGCAACTGCGCGCCCCGCTGACGCCGCCGGTGGCCGCCGGGGGGAAGGTACTCGTGGCCGAGATCGACGCCCACACGGTCTGTGCCCTGGACGCTGAGACGGGCAAGCGGGTGTGGCAGTTCACGGCCGGCGGACGGGTGGACTCACCGCCGACGGTGCATGGCGACCTGGTCCTGTTCGGCTCGGCCGACGGGCGGGTCTACTGCCTGCGCCTGACCGACGGGCGCGAGGTGTGGCGTTTCCTGGCTGCTCCGCAGGACCGGCGCGTCACGGCGTTCGGTCAGGTGGAATCGGCGTGGCCCGTCCACGGCAGCGTGCTGGTTCAGCGCGACGCGACGGTCAAGCCCCCGCGCCCCGTCGCGTACGTGACGGCCGGGCGGTCCTCGTTCCTCGACGGCGGGATCCGCCTGTACGGCCTGGACCCGCGCACGGGAACGGTGCTCCACCAGGCCCGCCTGGACGGACCTCACCCGGACGTGACCAAGGACAAGGGCGGCGCCGGCTACATTGACGGGGCGAAGTCCGACCTGCTGACCGGCGACGGAGCGGACATCTACCTGTTCCAGGAGCGGTTCGGCAGCGACCTGACGCGGTATCCGGCGCCGCTGCAGAACTGGGGCAAGGAAGGCGGGGGCCATCGCGTCTGGCCCGCCGCTCCGAAGCGCGGGTCCTCGGGCAAGCACCTGATCACGACGCACGGGTACCTGAGCGATGCGGACAACGAGGGCAAGTATTGGACGTGGGGCAATCGCTGGCCCGGCTGGGACAGGCACATGCGGAAGGTCGGCGCGTACGGCCAGTTGCTGGTCGTCGACAAGCGCGGCCTGTACGGCGTACACGTCTTCGTCGACAGGGTCCGCGTGCGCCTGGGGCGGACGCTGGGCGGCAAGGGGCAGCGCCTCTTCGCCCGCAATCACGGTCAGGCCAAAGACCGCTGGTCGCTCTTCGTGCCCGTCCGCGTCCGCGCGATGGTGCAAGCGGGCAGGACGCTGTACATCGCCGGCCCGCCCGATATCGTGCCTCCCAAGGACCCCCTCGCTGCCATCGAGGGCCGCCGCGGCGCCGCCCTGTGGGCCGTCTCGACTGCCAACGGAGAGAAACTCAGCGAATTGAAACTCGACGCGGTTCCCGTCTTCGACGGCATGATCGCCGCGAACGGCCGCCTGATCGTCTGCACCCAGAACGGCCGCGTCACCTGCCTCGGCGGGCGATGAGCGGTGCCACCGCCGATCTACGGACCGGTTGACTGAGTGCAGTAGTCCACGACCACACCGTTGGCGAGCAGCTTGCGGCCCCGGCGGGTGATCGTGGCGCCGGCGGGGACGCGGACGCAGACGAGGGCGCTGTCGGCAGGAATCGTGATCGCGGTCGAGTTGGCGACCTTCCTGGCGATGAATCGGCTGGTGACGCAGTCGTACAGGTCGCGCGCCGCGGCGCCCACGTCGACGCGGACGGTCCTGGCCGTCTTGTACGGATTGAAGTACAGGTACGTCGGGAAGGCCCTCTCGCGGCAAAAGTCGGTGGCCAGCAGGTCCAGTTGCAGGACCTTCGCGTCGCTGGTGCGTGAGATGATCCCTCCGAAGATGCCCACGTAGGCGGATCCGTACACACCGAGATCCGTCTTGGGCCCCCACTTGTGTGTTACCGGATCGCCGGCGGCGTACAACTGCTCGGTCCCCCGCCACTTGTGCAGCAGGCCCTCGTAGGCGATGACGTTGTTCGGATCGCCCTTCCAGCCCGGGCAACTCTGGCGGCTCGGCGGGTGGGCGCCGGGATAGAACAGGCGGGCGGCGCTGGCGGCGTTGAGCATCCACTTGCCGATCGCCCGCGCGAACCGCGTGTCGTACCGCACCAGCGGCGTCAGCGGCCAGGCCTGCACGAACGTGTTCATCGCGAAGGCGTATCCGCCGCCGGCGGCGCGCGGCGGGCGGTTGACCGCCCCGACCAGCCCGTGGCAGTCGTGTCCGGCCCAGCGTTCGGCGATGACCATCATGTCCGGCCGGACAGCGCTGCGGTCGAAGCACCAGTTGACGAGCTTGGCCACGTCGTAGCGCGTGCCCTGCTCGGCGTTCATGCGAGCGGCGGCCAGTGCCCCGAACGGCAGGAGCACCTCGTAATACGGGTTGGTCTTGCGGGCCTCGAGGAAATCCAGACACTTCCGGGCGGCGGCCAGGTGCTTCGCGTCGCGCCGGCGGGCGTAGGCGGCATACTGAATCCACGCCAGGGCCCCCGCCGCCCCCGGCTCGAGCCAGCGCCCGTTGTCAACCGGCTTCATCGTACGGAAGCTGAAGGCCGTGTGATCGAAGTCGCACGTCCCGTCGGGGCCGGTCATGGCCTTGATCGCGTCGTGCCACCTGTCGGCGGCGCGGCGGACAATCTGCTTCGACGCGCCGACGTCCGGATAGCGGTCGGCCAGGGCGAAGTAGATGACATTCGGGAACAGGTCGTACCAGAACGACCTCCCGGCGCGACCGCCGGGGCGGTTGACGATCACCCCGTCGCGGTCCCGCGAGTAGAACGCCTCGCACATGCGTACCCAGTTGTGCTCGCCGCGCGACTTGTCGATCCCCGCGACCGTCGCCCCCAGGACGGCCCCGAGACACGTGATGCCCTCGCGATACCGCTTGCCGCCTGCCGGGCGATAGTCGCCCACGTACGACGGCAGGCCGAACGTGACGGGCTTGGGCTCGTCTTTGTCTCGCACGAGCCAGACCAGCGGCAAGTGCTCGCCCGTGGCGTTCAGGTCAAACGCCAGCTTGTCGAACCCGCGTGCCACGGCCCGCCAGTCCCTGACGTGGAACGGCTGGGGGATGTTCGGCATGTGCTCGACGCGCGTGACGCGAATCTGCGGCGGCCCGGCCAGGGCGGTCGTGCAGGTCAGCAGGCAGACCGCGGCGAGCGTTCGTACGGTGACTCTCAAACCAGATATCCTTCCCGCCGCGGCGGGGCATCGGGCGCACCACAACTTCGCTTGGGCCGGGTGCCGTGGTTTGACGCGAAGCGGCAACCACGTCTCGGTGATCGAGAATCGTGGTTGCCGCTTCGCGTCAAACCACGGCACCCGGCCCACGGCACCCACCCCGGCGCGTCGCGTGGGCTACAGCGTCGCCTGGGCCCACTGCTTTTCGAGGAAGCGGAAGCTCTTGGGGGTCTCCACGTCGCGATTGCCGATGCACCCGCACTCGAGGCTGACAAAGCCCTGGTAGCCGATGCGCTTGAGGCCCACAAAGCCGTCGACGAAGCTGCGGGCGTCCTGCCCGGGCAGCTTGCGCTTGATGGAGCCCAGGTGCATGTGGTGGAGGTACTTCCCGCCTGACAGGACGGCCCCCTGGTCGGAGGTCTCCTCGATGTACATGTGGTAGAAGTCGCCCATCATCGCCGCGCCGGGGCTCCCCGCGTCGCGACAGATCGACGCGGCGTCGGCGAGTTGTCGCAGGAAGTAGGCTTCCTTGCGGTTCAGCGGCTCCAGGAGCACGCGCGTGCCGGCCTTGTGGGCGTGCTCGCCCAGCGGACCCAGCAGGTCCACCAGGACCGCCCGCGCCTCTTTGCCCACCAGTTGCTTGTGACGGTTGAAGGCGGGGACGGCAATTACGCCGACGGCGCCGAGGTCGCCTGCAATGCTCAGCGTGTCCTTCATCGTCGCCACCGCCCGGTCGCGGTCGGCCTTGTCAGACGAGATCAGCACGCCCGAATACCCGCCGCAGATCGCGCTGAGCTTGATGCCGGTGGCCTTCAGCGCGTCGGTGATCTCCTTCGTCCGGGTGGGCAGGTTCCGCCCGATGATCTCCACGCCGACGGCGCCCCACTTGGCGAGCTTCTCGAGCTTCTCCCGTAGCGTCTTGCCCGAGACGCGGGTCTCCTGGCTGCAGATGTTGAGCTTCGCTTCGGGCGTCTTTGTCTTCGCGCCGGGCTCGGCCGCGCCGGCCGTCTTGCCCCCCGCCGCCCAAGCCGCCCCCGCCAGTGAACCGGTCAGAAAACTGCGTCGTTCCATGTCTCACTCTCCTTCTCTGCCGTTGATCCGTATGGCGCGCGCCACGATACAATCCGAACCCGGTCCCCGCAAGAAACGATTCACGATTCACTGCAACAGGTCAGTAACGTACAGTTATTCCTTCTGTAAGGCAGGCAAACGCCCACAGGCTCCGCCTGTGGGGTATCGGTCAATGAGACGTCGCGGGTATACTCCCGCGAGCACCGTTCGACAGTATGGACCGACAGTGAGTGGGAGAAACCGAATGAAGATCGTGGTTCTTGACGGCTACGCGATGAATCCGGGCGACCTGAACTGGGAGCCGCTCGAGGCGCTCGGCGACTGCACGGTATACGACCGCACCGCGCCGGATGAGACGGTCCAGCACGCCGACGGTGCGGAAATCCTGCTGACCAACAAGACGGTCCTGTCGGCCGAGATGCTGAGCCAACTGAGCGACTGCATCTACATCGGCGTGCTGGCCACCGGATACAACGTCGTTGACACCAACGCCGCTGCCGAACGGGGAATCACCGTCACGAACGTGCCGGCCTACAGCACGCAATCGGTCGCCCAGACGGTCTTCGCCCACGTGCTGAACCTCGCGATGCACGTGGGCGATCACAGCCGCGGCGTCCGCGAGGGCAAGTGGGCGGCCTCGCCGGACTTTGCCTACTGGGAGACCCCGCTGTGGGAACTGGCGGGCAAGACGATGGGCATCGTCGGGCTCGGGCGGATCGGGCGCGCCGTCGCCCGGGTGGCCCGCGCGTTCGGCATGGACGTGATCGCCCACACGCGAACACCCGACCCCACGACGGCCGACCTCGCGACGCCGGTGAACCTCGACGAGATCTTCCGTCGCAGCGACGTGATCAGCCTGCATTGCCCCCTGACGCCGGAGACAACCGCCCTGGTCAACGCCGAACGTCTGGCGATGATGAAGCCGTCGGCAATCCTGATCAACACCTCTCGCGGCCCGGTCATCGACGAGCACGCCCTCGCCAACGCCCTGGCCGCCGGCCAACTTGCCGGCGCGGGCGTTGACGTCCTGTCATCCGAGCCGCCCCGGGCGGACAACCCCCTGCTGTCGGCGCCGAACTGCAGCTTGACCCCCCACGTGGCCTGGGCAACCCGCGAGGCCCGCGTCCGCCTGATGACCGTCGCGACCGACAACGTGCGGGCGTTCCTCGACGGTCGCCCGCAGAACGTCGTCAACGCGCCGGCCTGATTGACAGACCGCCCCTCTCCTATGGCGTGTCGTGTAACATAGCGGACATCCGGGCCCGCGGGATGTGACTATGCCAGTTGAAGGTGTTTCACGGGCCCCTGCAATCTGTGCTTGCTTCTCAGTTTCAGCAGACGCTTGTACTGCTTGATATGCTTCGGGATGTCAACTTTTCCGCTCGCGACCCACCAGTACTCCCGATCGAGACGGGATAGGGCGCTGTTCGCATCTCTGTTGAGGAAGTCAATGAGCCACGTGAGTTTCTTCTCCATTTCTCCCACGCCATGTGAACCAGCCGAGTGTACCTCAACGTAGAACACGACGGGCTCGTCCGACCGGCTGTACCCAATGGCGTAGTCCCAACGGTTCGCCTGTGGAAAGGCCGATCTGCAGTCTGCGTCCACATTCACACTTCCGAGTACGCGGGCATTGTCCTGAGCTGCTATCCGCCTCCCACCCTCGGCCCCGGCAATTGCCGACAGTCCGCCCCGGCATTGCAGGAACTCCGCCTGCTCGACTGCATTCTCGAATGCATTGGCAGGCTGCTGTCGCGGACGCCTCTTCCCGGTACGTCGTCGTGCCATCACCCCGCTCCCCCGCCATACACCGCGCGACTGACCACATCAGCGGTACGCCCGGAGAAACCACTCAGCCCGCCCCAGCCGGACGTCCCCCCCCCCGGATCCTCGTCGTGCTCGTCGTCCAACCCGGGGTCAAGGGTGGAGATATCCTTGATGCAAACACCTTGTTCGGTTTCGGTTCGTTGGAAGTAGAATGTTCGATACTTCTTCCGCAGCGCCGAAGCTAACACCTCGCGAACCGACGGATCGAGGCGGCGAATCCTGAATATCTGTTTGAGCGCCTTGATGGCTGTATCCTCTTTGAGATCAGCGAGTTCCCGCAAGGCCCACACCACGTCGAGAATGACAGGAGAGTGAGTCGAGACAATCACCTTGTAGCCACGGCGCAGCAGTTCAAGGACCAGCAGACAGAACGACATGATCGCCCGTGGATGGAGCCCCATCTCCGGCTCTTCGATAACCACGGTCGTGATGAGATCAACCTTCGTCTTGTGCCAGGGCATCAGGCCATGCAGCCCGATCAACAACGGAGTAAACTCCCTCTGCCCTGCCGACCAGGCACTGTATGGCAAGGCGGGCCCGCCCCCAGGGGGCTCAAGAACGATCCGCTTTCGCATGCCATCGACGCGAAATCTGACCTTCCCGCCAACGTAGATCCCTTCATCTACCAGACGACGTAGTTCCGCCTTCAGTTGACCTGACCGCGGGAAGATCGCTTTTCCTTTGCCCAGATCATGCGTCATCATCCTGCGAACGAACTCGCTGAAGACCCGCAGACAATAGGGAGCGCCGTCAGAGTGACTCATAAACGGCTTCGGCCAACCATCCTCCAGTATCATGACGCGTTGGGCGGGGACCAGGAACACAGAATTGGTATGCTCCTCCCCGCCGCCCCCGGCCAAGGGCACGACACGTCTTTGGAAATCCAATGGCCTTCCGTCCACCGCAACGGCCGTATCTTCCCCCCAGAGGGACTCCATTCCACCGCCGAAATACAGCGAGAGGAAATCCTCGAATGGTCTGCCCCGGTGCGACCAATCGTAACCGTGCAATTGGAGGACTTTCTTGATCGAGACGGTGTCCTTGATGGCCTTGAACAACTGGACCAGGAGACTCTTGCCACTCGCTTGCGGACCGACCAGGACAGTCAAGTCTCCAAACTTGACCTCGCCCTCTTGGATCGGTCCGAAGGAGGTGACTTTGATGCGTTTCATCTTTCTGCCCTTTGCGGTCTCAGGTATCACACCTCGCCACGAAGAACACCCACCACCTTCGTCCCGTTGGGACTACGGTTGAAGGTGCCACTCGCCGCTGCTGAAGCATGCCGTTCTACCAGTCCGTGTAATCTGTGTAATTCGTGGACCCTTGCCGCTTCTTCCTTCGTGCGACTCGCGGCCTCAGTCAAGCAACTGGATCGCCGTCGTGCCGTGGAACGGGCCGCCTTTGATGCTCCAGACGATCCTTCTGTCCTTCGTGACCTCGAAGAAGGCGTACGTGCCCTTGTAGCAGCTGACCACCGTGTTGCCGTTGGGCAACCGGATGGCCGCCGCGACGTAGCCCATCTTCAGGTCGGCGGTCTCGGCCAGCTTCCAGACGACCTTGCCGGCCTTGTCCATCTCGACCACGGTCCGCCCGTAGCCCGTGCCGATCAGCATATTGCCGCCCTTGAGGGGAACGATGGACGAAGCCGTGTTCTTCTTGCCCCCCGCCGGCGTGATTGTCCGCAGGACCTTGCCGTTCTCGTCGATCTCGCGGAAGACGCCCTCGCTGAGGAACGCAACAATATACGTGCCCTTGTCGGTCTTCAGGCTGTCGCGCAGCTCCATATGCGCGTTGCCCGCGCTCTTCGATATCGCGGCGAACTTGATCTCCTTGACGAGCTTGCCCTTCCTGTCGACCTCGATGATGCGGCTCTGCCCGCTGATGGTCATCAGGACGTTGCCGTTCTTGAGCGGCGCACAGGAGTGGACCTCGGTCTTGCCCTTCGGCGTGTATTGCCACACGATCTTCTTCTCGCGGTTGACGATCTTCGCATCGGTGCGCGTGTTGAACAGGATCGACCCATCCGGCAGCAGGAAGACGTCCTGGCAACTGCGGGCCGGGTACTCCCACTCGACCTTGCCCGCCTTGTCGACGATGAAGACCTTGCCATGGTAGCTCCCGCCGAGGAAGCGATGGCGGAGCGTCCCGCCGACCTCCAGCTTGGCCTCCTTCCGCGGCTTCCTCGCAT
>CAZVEV010000205.1:0-11022 GCA_964625865.1 uncultured Planctomycetaceae bacterium
GCTTGCCACCTTCGTATTACCGCGGCTGCTGGCACGAAGTTAGCCGTGGCTTCCTCTGGGATTCCTCAACGCCGAGAGATATTAGCCCTCATTGCTTGGTAGTCCCTGACAGCGGTTTACACCCCGAAGGGCTTATTCCCGCACGCGGCGTCGCTCCGTCAGACTTTCGTCCATTGCGGAATATTCGTTACTGCAGCCTCCCGTAGGAGTCTGGGCAGTGTCTCAGTCCCAATGCGCCGGGTCAACCTCTCAGTCCCGGTACCCGTCGTTGCCTTGGTGAGCTGTTACCTCACCAACAAGCTGATAGGACATGGGCCGCTCATGAACCGATAGGCCTCCGAAGAGGTCCCCACCTTTGACCGCTGTGCCATATGACACTGTGGTCTCATTGGGTATTACCTGCAGTTTCCCACAGCTATCCCCAAGTTCAAGGTACGTTACCCATGCATTACTCGCCCTGCCGCCACTCTACTTGCTTTCCGAAAAAAGCGTTCGCGTACGACTTGCATGTTTTAGCCACGCCGCCAGCGTTCGATCTGAGCCAGGATCAAACTCTTCACTTGATTATCTTTCACCTCGACCCAAACTACTCGGCCGAGAATGAGTCAGACTATCGATCAGAAGTTGATCGTGGTCGGCCAGGTCGTCTTAAGGGGGGACCTGGCCTGAGGTCCCTGCCCGCTTCCGCCGAAACGAAACCGGACAAGGGCTAAACTCAAAATCCTGTCATTGCTATTGCGCTGTGTCACGAGGATTTCGAGTCGGGCACCTGCCAAAGTTACAGGGCCCTTCGTCGGATCTTCCACTCGCTGAAGTCCATGACCGAACTCCAACGCGAGGACGCTTCCTCGTGACGGCATTTCACTGTTCACTTTTCAATTAACTCGCTCTTGGGCGGCCCTGTCGGCGACGATCTTAACACCGCCGCGATCAACCAGGGACGAAGGATTGTACACGTCGTCAAACGCCCTGCAACCCTTTTATTCAAAAAAGCGAAAGTTTTTTTCAACACCGCTGATCGCCTCAACGCGACAGCCCTCGACACAGGTGGTTTGTCGATACAGATACCGACCCCCTCACCATCAGCCGAGCAACAAAATATACACGCTGCGACCCCTGCCGTCAATACCATCCGGAAGTTTTTTTCGCCCCCGCCGCCGGCGTGGCCTCAGTGCTGTCATAACCGCAGTGCGGGAAGTCTGTTGCGTTTTGTGGGGAGGCCTGGAAAATACACGCGGGCCCCCGCGATTTTCGCGGAAGCCCGTGTCCACTTGGGGCAAATCGACTCGTCGATCGCCGCGCCTTTTCAGGGTCCTGCGCCGATCTGTCTCATCACCACCGCGTCGCGGGCGCACAGGTCCGGGAAGTCCGCGTCCGAGCCCACGTCGGGACGGCGCTTCCAACTTCGCGCGCACCGCTGATACCTGTCGCGCGCGTCGACAACGTCAACGTCGATCGTCGTGCCGTCGGACAGGTCATCGGCGGTTTCGACGACGGCGTGTCCCACGCCGAGCAGGTCCTCGAGTTCCTTGAGGTACGTTCGAACCAACTCCGCCGACGCCTCGTCGCCCGGGGCGACGGTGAAGATCGCTTCGGCGTCCAGGGGGTTCTTGACGCCCGCGTTTCGCAGGGCTTCGAGCTTGATCAGGCCCGCCTGGCGGAGGTCCATCAGGCGCTGCCACACCATCGCGGGTCCGCCCTGCAGTTCGTCGCCCGACCAGGCGGCGTCATCGGGATTGACCAGGCGCAGGTCCTCGGCCAGGCGGAGGACCGACTCGTCGTACTCCGGCAGCAACGCCAGATGCACGCTGTCCGGCTCGTCGGCCGGGCGAGCGGGAATGTGCTCCCACGCCTCGTCGGCCGTGTGCGGAAGGATCGGCGCCAGCAGCTTCGTCAGCGTCATCAACACCTCGTGGATGACCGTCTGGGAGGCCCGGCGCCGAACGGCGTCGGGGCTCTCGCAGTACAGGCGGTCCTTGACGGCCGAGAGATACACGCTCGAGGCCTGCACCGTGCAGAACTCGTAGATCGTCCGGGCCGCCCGGTGGAACTCGAAGCGGTCGTAGGCCGACCGTACGTCGCGGACCAGTTCGTGCAGTTGCATTCGCATCCACAGGTCCACCGAGTGTTCCGCCGGGTCAGTGGCGTTGACGGCCGGGTCGAAGTCCGCGCACGAGCCCATGCAGAACCGCAGGGTGTTGCGGATCTTGCGGTAGGCGTCCTCGGCCTGGGCGATCAGGGCGTCGCTGCAGCGGACGTCGTCCTGGTAGTTCTGCGAAGCGATCCAGAGGCGCAGGATATCGGCGCCGCGCCTGTCCAGTTGCTCGAGCACGTCGATGGCGTTGCCCTCGGACTTGCTCATCTTGTACCCCTCGTCGGTGACGACAAAGCCGTGGGTCAGCACGGTCTTGAAGGGCGGGCGTCCCTCGGCCCCCAGGGCCGGCAGGAGCGAGAGCTGGAACCACCCGCGATGCTGGTCGGACCCTTCGAGATACATGTCAACCGGGATGTCCTCGACCAGCCCGCGCCGGACGGCGACGGCAAACCAACTGGCGCCGGACTCGAACCAGACGTCGAAGATATCTCGCCCGGCCGTCAGGTGATCGGGCACGAAGGCGCCGGGTCCTGTCACGTCGGGGTCGTCAGCCGGGTCGTAGTCGCCCAGCAGTTCGGCCGGCGTGAGCGTAAACCATGCGTCGGAGCCTTTTTCGGCGATTGTCTTGGCCACCGCGCGGACGCTTGCGGGGGTCAGCAGGGGCGTCTCGTTGGGGCTGTAGAACACGGGGATCGGCAGGCCCCAACTGCGCTGGCGCGAGATGCACCAGTCGGGGCGGCTTTCGAGCATGCCGGCGATGCGTTTGCGGCCCCAGGCCGGGACGAAATCGATCCCGCCGTCGTCGGCCTCGCGCCGTGCGGCCTCCATGGCGAGGTCCCTCAGCGACTGGCCGCTCTCGCGGACGGGTCGGTCCACCCCGATGAACCACTGGTCGGTCGCCCGGAAGATCGTGGGCGTCTTGGACCGCCAGTCGTGCGGATATGAGTGGGTGATCGTCTCTTCGAGCACGAGCGTGCGGGCCTCGGCGAGGAACGCCACGACCTTGGGGTTCGCGTCCCAGACCACGTCGCCCTGCAGCCACGCGGGGGCCGTGGCGTCGAACGTGCCGTCGGCCTGCACGGGACAGTAGATCGGCAGGTCGTTCTTCAGCCCCGTGCCGTAGTCCTCCACGCCATGGCCCGGCGCGGTATGGACCAGCCCCGTGCCGTCTTCCAGCGTGACGTAATCCGCCTGCACCAGCGGGCAGACCAGATCGGTCGACAGCGGGTGGGCGTACTCCATGTTGCCCGCCAGCAGGTCGGTGCCCTTGACGCGCGCGGTGACCTCGTGCGATGTCAGATAGCCCGGGCGCTTGGCCTCCAGGGCCGAAACGAGGGCTTCCAGTCGCGCGTCGGCGATTACCCAGGTGGCCGGGCCGTCTTCGGTCTCGACCCGCACGCAGGCGTAGTCGAAGCCGGGATGCACCGCCACGGCGCGGTTGGCCGGCAGGGTCCACGGCGTGGTGGTCCAGATCAGCAGGGACACCGGCTCGCCCTCGGCGTGCGGGACGGCCTCGGCGCCATTGATCAGCTTGAAGGCCACCGTGATGCTGCTGTCGGCGCGATCGTGATACTCCAGTTCCGCGTCGGCCAGCGCCGTGCGGTTCTCGATGGACCAGTGGACGGGCTTGAGTTGGCGGAAGACCAGGCCCTGGGCGACCAGGCGCGCGAACAGTTCCATCGCCGCCGCCTCGTACTGCGGGTCCATCGTGATGTACGGGTCGTCGTAACCGCCCTGGACACCGAGTCTCAGGAACTGGTCGCTCTGGAGGGTGACGAACTTCTCGGCGTATTCGCCGCAGATCCGGCGGATGACCGTCGCGTCGAGGCCGGCCGCCTTCTCGCCGAGCTTCTCCATGACCTTGGCCTCGATGGGCAGGCCGTGACAGTCCCAGCCCGGGATGTACGGCGTGGTGTCGAAGCCCGCCATCGTCTTGATGCGCAAGACCATGTCCTTGAGGACCTTGTTCAGCGCGTGGCCCATGTGGATGTTGCCGTTGGCGTACGGCGGCCCGTCGTGGAGGACGTACTTGTCGGCGCCGGCGCGGGCGGCACGAATCCGCCCGTACAGGTCGTCGGCCTGCCACTTGGCCTGGAGGGCGGGCTCCTTCTTGAGCAGTCCGGCCCGCATGTCGAACGTCGTCTGGGGGAGATTAAGCGTGGTCTTGTAGTTCGTCTTCTCGTCGGTCATCGGTAGCCTCTATCAAGAAAAGGCCCTGAAGGTCAGATCAACCTCAGGGCCGCAATTGCGCACGGGATGTCCCTGCGCCGGTCCTAAGGCACGTAGCGGATGATGCCTATGGCCATAATGCCGGCGCGGACGGATGGACAGGTCCGGCCACTGCCGGACCGGGCGAAAGCCGCTCTGTCCTCAAACGTCCGCATCACTCATCCTTAATCTTACGTGCCGTACATCAACGCCTGCGCATTATATCGGTCCGAAAGAACCTGTCAATCGACAAGATACAGAGGCTGGGGGCACGGGCAATCGTGGGACGTCAGGTTTCGAAAGGATTGATCAACTTGAGGCCGTCGATCTCGTCTTGTCCCGCCATGTCTTCGGTGTAAAGGGTGGTGACCTGATTGCAGAGGCATGACGAGACAATCAGAGCGTCCCAGAAGTGCAACTGGTACTGTTGCTGAAGGGCCTGCGCACGTGGCCAGATTTCGGGCGTGGGCATGATGATACTGTCGGCCATCGCTTGCATGTCCGACAACGCGCCCCATGCCTGCTCGCTCGTAAATCCGTATTGATCGAGCTTCCCCGCGGCAGCGATGAACTCGCAGCCAACTTGCCATAGCAGGGCGATCGGGCTGGTTTGGTTGACGAGTTGCTGTGCGATATCCTGCTTGCGTACATCACGCGTGTCGTGGCAGTAGAGCCAGATGTTGGTGTCAAGGACGTTCATGAAGCTCATCGCGAGCGGGGTAGGGACCGGGTGACCGGAACCGGGATCGGCCTGCCAGGTCGAGGAACCTCTTCCGGGCGGCTGCCTGCTCGGCGGCCGTCGCTGCCGGGCGGTGGACATGGATCAGGGCCTCGACATGATCGCCACGATGACAGGGCAGGTTCGACAGGTGCAATTCACCGTCGGATTCTACAACTGTTTCGATTCGAATGGGGTCCATCTCGCATACCTCTTACACGCGAAAAGCTACGACATACGTCCTATCACTATTATAGGAAACCGCACTGGATGAGTACAGCGTTCCTCAATTGCTAGCCCCCGCGGGCGCGGCGCATGGTGATTGCGGCGATTAGCCAGAAGATTACGGCACCGGCGGCGATGGCGAATACGGGCTCCGCGCCCCATGCGAAGAGAAGGGGCACTGCGGCGCTGGTCCACAGGCCGCCGCCCATGAACGGTTCGTGGAGCAGTTGCTTGGAGGCGAACGCGTCGGCGGCGGGGGACTCGTAGTCCGGGTCGACCACGCGGAGCAGCAGCAGGCCCGTGGCGGTGACGCCCATGGACTGGCCCATCTCGGCGATTGAGCGTTCGAACCAGGCGTCGGGCAGGAGGCGCCGGGCCAGCACGACGACGCAGAAGACGTTCCATACGATCCCCGCGCCGACGATGATCGCGAAGGGCGCCAGCCCGGCGGTGATCGCCTCGATGCGGATCATGGCGATGGCGGCGACGACCAGGAAGTCCAGCGCCGTGTTCTGGATGCGACGGGTCAGGCCCGGGTCGATCAGCTTGTGCCTGTCGAACCGGTCCTCGCACAACTGCACCACGAGCCCGCCGAGCATACACAGCGGAAACAGCGGGAAGCTCTTGGCGACCTTGTGGAACGTTGCGTTGCCCACCGCCTCGTCGATCTGCAACATGCCCTGCTTGAGGGCGAAACCGATGCCGATCGCGACGCCCACCACCGCCAGGTGCAGTGTCAGCGATTCGATGGCGTCGGCCGATACCGTCAGTTTGCCCGCGCTGGGGCGGCGGTCGGGAGGAATGATGCCGACCGTGTTGTCCTCGGGGATGTTCTCGGGGTCCTGCCTCTTGACGGTATAGCCCCGTCGCTGGGCCCAGTTAATCAGGGCCATGCCGACGACCACGGCGCTCATGATCCCCGCGGTGGCGCTGGCCAGGGCGAAGTCCTTGCCCTCGGTCCACTTCAGTTCCTTGAAGGTGTCGGCCATTCCGCCGGCGGTGCCGTGGCCGCCCTCGAACCCGACCGGGACAATCGCGCCGAACATGGCGGGCAGGTCCCAGAAGTGCTGGACCACCCCCAGGAACAGGCCCACTCCGACGACGTACTGGCCCCATGCAACGATCTGTCCGTACGCAAGTTGCGGTCCCGCGCGGCGGGCCAGCGTGCCCAGCTTCGGCAGGGCGACTCCCAGGAACAGGCAGGCGAAGACAATGTTGATCAGGAAGCCGGGCAGCTTGCCCCACCCGGCCGTCCAGAAGGCGACGGCGTCGCTCGACGGGCCGCCGCAGCACTGGATGATGATCAGGCCGACCAGGCCGGCGATGACGCAGGAGGGCAGGTACAGGGCGCGGAGCAGGGCGACCTTGGTCCGCAGGATGTGTCCGATCAGGAGGAGAAGGCACAGGGCGGTGAATGATGCAACGGCGCTCACGATGGGCTCCGATCAGTTGTGTTCGCGGGTTCAGGGCGTTCGGGATGCGTTGAGATGAGACAATAGCGGCGTGGGTGCGAGGATACAAGGGGGGACTTGTGTAACGAACGGACGCGAAGAAGCACGCTGCGTCGTGGGGCGCGAGGCGAAGTGAGACGGGGGTCCGGGAGCAGAAAGGGTCTGACGGGGCGCGGGCGCGCGAAACCGGCGCAACCCGGGGGTCGCGCCGGTTTGCGTCAAAACGTCTGCCGAAAGCCTGCTACTCTTCGACGATGGCTTCGACGGGGCAGGTGTCTACGCAACTGCCGCAGTCGATGCAGTCATCGGCGCTGATGGTGTAGTGCGGGTCGCCTTCGATGATCGCTTCAGAAGGGCAGGAATCCATGCACGAACCACAGGCGGTGCACTTGTCGGTAATCTTGTATGGCATTGCATACTCCTCGGGTTTTCCAAACGTCCGCCCGGCCCATGCCGGGACACTCTCGATTTCTGTACACGTCCGTCCCGACCCATGCCGAGACTCTTTCTTAACGGTGGAGCATATTACGCACTGTGCGGCGGGAAGTTCAAGAGAACTTTTGGACGTGGTTCAGACGGCACGCCGGCGGGCTGTTTCTCTTCTGGGGTTGAGGGGTGGAAGTGCTTGCGTGTCAACAAGGTAGGGTGATTGGTGCGCCCGAGAAGATCTTCACAAGAGCGCGGGCCGGGCGCCAAAGTACCTCCCCGATCTCATTCCGTGGGACGTCAGGGGGCGTACGTTATCGGTCGAGTCCGCTCTCGGCGTAGGCGCAGGCGGCGTGGAGGAAGGCGCCGGTGCCCCACGTGTAGGTGCCTGCCTTGCGGGCGACGTAGCCGGCTTTTCCGCTGGGGCCCGTGCCGGCCGAGACGCCCACCACGCGGCCGCGGGGGTCTACCTGCGTCGACAGGCCCGCCCAGGCGCGGCGCATGGCGTCGGTGTAGGGGACGTCGATGAGCTTGAGGTTCTTGCACTCGGCCAGGGCGAACAGGAACATCGCCGCCGCGGAGGTCTCGAGGTACGTGTCCGGCTGATCGAGCACGGTGTGCCACAACCCCGTTCGCCTGTCCTGCAGGCGGACGATGCTCGCCAGTTGCTTTCCGAACGCGGCGGTGAGTCTCGCTCTGGCGGGCGAATCGGGCTTCTCGTGCTTGAGCACTTCGGTGTAGGACATGACGACCCACCCGTTGCCGCGTGCCCAGTACGACGGCGTCCGCTTGCCGCTGCGCTCGTCCCACATGTGGTAGAACAGGCCTGTCCTGGCGTCCTGCAGATGCTTGGCGAAGACCTCCAGTTGCCTGACCGCCTCGGCTTGGAGTTTGGGTTCGCCCTTGATGCGGGCGGCGTGCGAGAAGACGGGGCAGCACATGTCCAGCGTGTCGACCCAGAGCTGCGGCTTGCCGTTGAAGTGGCTCAGCCCGCCGTCCCTGGTCCGCTCGGCCTTGGTGAGCATGAACGCGTTGATCTCGTCGGCCAGGGCGAGGTGGCGCTTGTCCTTCGTGACCTCGTAGAGCAGGAGCAAGGCGTGGCCGGGCCCCCAATGGCCGCAGTAGCCGCGCCGGCGCAGCGTGGTGGTGATGCCTCGCTTGTGCCAGTGGTCAGCGAAGTCGCGAACGAACTTCAGGTAGCGCTCGTCCTTGGTCAGCAGATACGCCCGCATCATGCCGGACAGCATCACGCCCTCGCCCCAGTCAAACGGGGGCGGCTTGGGGAAGTCCCGCAGGACCGCGTCGGCGACGGTCTTGACCAGGGCTCGCGGGTCGGCGGGTTTGGGCAGGGTCGGCTTGGCGGGCGCTTTGCCCTCGGGCGTGACGATCAGTCGCGTTTCGGCGCCCGGCTTCAGTGCGATCTCGATGCCCGCTTGCAGTTGCTCGCCGGTGAAGACCGCTTCGCTGCCGGCGGCGGGGTTGCGGACGGTGTACCGGCTGCCGGCTTGCGTGGTGAACCACTCGGGGAACTGGTTCAGGCGCGGCCAGTCCATCGGCAGGTGGAGGTTGACCTTGTGGCGTTGCTTGTCGAACAGCAGTCGCCCGGTCCACTGCTTGTCCGCCCGTGCGGTAACGTAGAGCGTATGGTCGGCCTGGACGGTGCCGTAGCGGACGTCGGACCGCCACGGGCGAACCGTCAGCCCGCGCGTCTTCCACAGGGCGTACATCAGCGAGGTCCGCGCGTTGTTGCCGTCGCCATGCCACCCCTCGATGACGCCGTCGGGGCGCTGCTTGCGCCACATCTTTGCGATGGTCGTGTCGATCCAGTCGCTGGCGGACGCGACCGGCTCGCGGTTCAGCAGGTTGATCGCGCCCTCGACGGTGTCGGCGTATTCGTCGGCGCTGCCCCAGTTGTGGCTGGAGTAGTGCTGCTTGAGATTCGTCAGCGGTTTCAGCACGGCGTCGCGATAGGCAGGCGTCTTGTCCACCAGGTAGACGGTGTACACGCCGTTGTACGTATAGCCCCACGTGTCGCAGATGCCCCGGTGCTTGCCCGTCTTGGGGTCCACCGACGCGTAGATCATGCCGTGCTCGTTCCGCCCGATCTCCAGGAGTCGGTCGAACATGGCGTGAATCGGCTTGCGGTAGGCGGTGCGCTTTTCCGGCGCGGCGACGCTGACGGTGGCGTACAGTTCGGCCAGCCCGGAGAAGACCTCCCCGCCGTGTGCGATCAGCCGAACGGCCGTCTTGCCTCGCAGCGGGTCGTGCCCGTCCAGCAGGTAGTAGTCGCCCAGTCGGATCGCGTAGTCGAGGTACTTCTTCTCGCCCGTCATCCAGTAGACGCGCGACAGGGCCTGCAGCATCTCGCCGTTGACCTCGGGGTCGGTCGACGGGATCGCCCCTCGCGGCGTCTTGACCGGCGCGCGAGCCCATATCTCGTCGATGATGCCCACCATCCGCTGCGACCACGGGCTTTCGCCCAGCCATTCGGTGACCGCAAGCAGACCGTCCTTGACGTACTCCGAGCCGCCGAAAATGATCGAGCCCAGGTCGGGCTCCGCCGTCGCGAACGCCTGCTTCGAGAACGACCACGTGTCGGGCAGTCGCCCGAGTCGGCTGGTCAGGCGCGTCTCCGTGCGAAGCATGTCCCTCATGCGCCCGTCGAAGAGCTTGCGATCCGTCATCGCGGCGGTCAGGACCATGAACGGGTAGTTGTCGGCGGCCGAGTCCTTGGCATTCCAGATGTCGCGGCTGCGATTGAGATTCCGCGGGATCAGCCCGGTCTTCGGGTCGGCGTGCTTGAGCCACCCGTCCACGAAGCGCTGGCAGCGGAAGAAGGCTTCGTTCGCCTGGCGCCCGTGAAGCTCTGCCTGCATGAATGCCGCCTCCTGGGCGGCGTCGCTCATCGGCTTCGCAGGCGGCCGGGCGGGGCGGTCCCACTGCGGGCGCATCTCCGCAAACGCGCCGGTGCGGGGCGGCTGTCGTGTCGGCGCGGCCGGTGCGGGGGGCGCCTTGAACGTGATCCTGTGGGCGGGCGCCCTGGCCGGGTCCGGCAGGAACTCGGACGGCTTGCCGGGCACTCTCAGCCGCACGGCGGCAACGAAGCCCGCCTTCTCGGGGCCCTGTTTGAGCGTGATATCATAGCGTTTCAGCGCCTTGTCGCTCTTGCCCACGGGCACGGCCAGCCACTTGAAGCCGTCGTATCCGCTACGGCTGAGACGGACCCGGCGCCCATTGATGACGGCAACGCCGCCGCGCGAGTCGTTCTTGCAGCCCCAGAGCAGTTCAAGCACGTGGTCGGGAGCCGGCGTCACGTTGATCGTCAGCGTAACCTCGCCGTGCCCCAGCCAGACGTACGGCGTGTCGGCGTATCGATAGGACGCCTTTTCGAATCGCACCCACGCGACGACAGTGTCGGCGGCGGGGCAAACGGTCGGCGTGGCTGCGGCGAGAATAAGCAGGGCAACTGCAATCCGTCGTGTCATGTTCATAGCTCCATGTTCTTCGGGTCTACAGTCTCTTGACGTAGGCGTAATCGAAAAAGGGAACAGATCGACTCGCGCCAGTCGCCATCGTGCGGTTGAAGTTGAGCCTGCGCCCGAGGTGAATCCCGCACCACACCGCTTGGCATTCTACTCCATCACACCCGCCCCGGCCAGACCCCTCCAGAACGCACGAGGCCGCCGCCTAAGCCCCTCGCCAGACGCCAGGCGGGTGGGGTGCCTATCGCCCGCCGGACGCGGCCAGACCCCCTCCATGCCCCTCAGGCCGCACGCTACGACGGCATCCAACCGTCGCACACTGGCAAACTCCGGGGACATCAAAACTTCGGGGACATCATACTTAACTAGTGCCCGTGCGGAAATGCACAACAATTGTATTTTTAAGCAGTTATGTGC
>CAZVEV010000206.1:0-11016 GCA_964625865.1 uncultured Planctomycetaceae bacterium
TCAGCGGCCGAGGGCGGCCAGGGGCGTTGGCCGCCCTTGGCCGGGGTGCCGGCGGCAAGTCGTACGAGGTCTTCGTCTCTCAACCTTCAACCGTCGTTGCCAGCACCGCGACGTAGTAGAGGTTCCACGTCACGTGGGCGCCGACGGCGATGCCGAACCCGCGCGTCGCGTAGATCAGGCCGAGGCACATCCCGGCTGCGGCGCGCCAGGTGAAGTCGCCCCAGTTAAACGCAACGCCCCCCGCCTCCGGCGACCAGGAGAAGTGATACAGGCTGAACGCCAGCGAACTGGCGACCAGCACGATCAGCATGACCCAGTCCTTCTGTTTGCGGATTTCGAACACGTTGACCACGGCCCACGTGACCAGGCCGAGGAAGATCAGGCGGAAGACGAATTCCTCGTAGACCCCCGCCCCGACTGCCTGCAGGGCGCTGATCGTGGAGGTCTGGTCCCACGCGCCCAGGTGGCCGCTCGCGCTGAGCAACATGCTGCAGAGGTAGTTGATCGCCAGCAGCGGCGCCGCCCAGAGCAGCGACTCGACGACCATCCCCGCCAGCACGCCGGCCCGCACGTCCCACCGGTCGCGACGCACGGTATGCTGCACCAGCAGCGCCGCGGCCACCAGCAGGGGGGGCAGGTACCAGGCCGTCGAGCCGAACACGCCCAGGATCCGCGCCAGGTCGCGGGTGGCGAACAGCGGGGCCTCGGCCGATGCGGATCCGCCGTGAAACACCAGCAGCAGCGGCGCCACCAACAGCAGACTGTTGACCGGCCTCAACGTCCGCCACCGATAACTGTCGCGCTCAGAACGATAGTAACCCGAAGACACCATCGCCGAATTATAGCGACTTGCCCTCCGCTCCGCGCTACTCGTCGAACGTCAGGTGGGGCCCGAGGCGTTGGGCGGTTTTGGGGCCGACGCCTCGGACGCGGTGCTGGAGGTCGTCGAGGTCGGTGAATGGGCCGCCGGCGGCCGGCTCAGTGGCGGCGGGCCGGCGGGCGGCGATGATGGCGCGGGCCAGGATCGGGCCTATTCGGGGCAGGCGGCGCAGCGAGGCCGCTGTCGCGGTGTTGGGGTTGATCAGCTCGCGCGCGGCGGCGGCGCGGTGAGTCAGGCCTCGCGGGGTCGGGCCCAGGTCGCGGGTGTGCAGCAGGGCGCGGGCGCCGAGGGCGGCGGCGGCCAGAGTGGCCAGGACGATCAGGACGGCGAGGTTCCCGCGTCGCCAGCCGAGGTCGTATCGTCTGGCCGGCGGGGGGGGGGTCATTTCCTTTTCCCGTTGGCCATCATGGAGGCCTTGAAGTTTCGCAGTTCCTTGAACGCGAGCTTCGGTTCCATGTCGTTTCGGCACAGTCCGCCGTGGGGGATGTAGTGGCCCTCGTAGTCGGCCAGGTCGCGCCAGCACATCGTCTCGACGAACGGCTTGGAGATGCCGATCCGGCAGAACGCCTGGAGCCACTCGGCCTGCAGGCGCTGGGACCACTGGGCGTGCCACGCCCCGCCCTGGTCGGGCGGATTCTTGCCGCCCCAGGCGTCCCAGGCGTCGGCGGTGATGTCTGAGGGGACCTGGCAGGCGGTGATGTGCAGCGGCTTGCCGAACCCCACGAACTCATCCAGCAGGGCGCTGATCTGGAGCAGGTCGCGGACGTACAGCCCGTCGACGGGCACGCCCATGCACATCCGCAGGCCGAACGCGTCGAACTTGATCCCGCTCTGGACGGCCATGTCCGCGTACAACAGCGGCGGGATGGTTCGCTGGTTGCGGGCGTAGTACTCGCCCCAGGGCATGACCAGTTCGATGATGACCTTCGACCGCGGGGCGAGCTTCTTGACCAGCAGGCAGCTCATGCGCGTCAGTTCCATCAGTTGCTCGAAGCTGAGATTGAAGCTGTTGTGCGCGTGGATGCCCGAGACGACCTTCCAGAGGTGGACCTTGTTCTGGTAGCGGCTGACGACGTGCTGGACGTGCTCGTAGATCAGGTCGCGCAGCGACTCGTAGTCGTTTTCCCAGATGTAGAGCCACTCGGGCAGGTCGGCCGGGTCGAAACTGACCAGGGGCCCGCCGGCGATGGGCTTACGCGTGTCGGTGGCCCACTGGACCCAGGCGTCGATCTGGCCGTACTGGTACTCGCGTTCTCGCGGTTCGGTTTGCTTCCAGAGTGTGGGGATGGCGATGAAGTCGAACGTGCTCCGGAGGCGTTCGGTATAGCGCTCGTCGAGGCTCAGCAGGTCGACCATGCAGCCGAGGTTGGTCTTGGCCCCGCCGGAGGAATTTCGTCGCCGGTTGAGGAAGATATCGGCGTGGAACAGGGAGATCTTCTCGCCCAGCGTGATCGCCTCGTCCAGCGCCTGGTCGGCCAGCTTCGACGCCTCGGCGGGCGTGTCGGCCTTCAGCGCCGCCACGAAGTCGCGGCGCGCCTGGGCGAACTGTTCGTTCAGTTCGGTCGCCTCGGGATAGTCGAACAGGCCCCAGTCCTCGCGTTTCTGGATGATGCGCAGCATCAGGGCGCGGACCAGTTCGAGGTTCAGCAGGTAGGGTTCCCGTCGGTCGGGCAGGCGCGTGGTGGTCAGCAGGTACTTTCCCGCCGACGCGGTTTCCCACATCAGCGCGAGCCCGCAGGCGCCGGCGGCGTGCTTGATACACGTAACCTGCGAATCCGTGGCCGCGATGTCGGCACGAACAGGAATCGCGTCCATCCCGAAAACATACGCCCCAGCCAAGTCGACCGAATCGGCCGGCTCACCGTCTCGATATACGTCAAAACGCAGCATAAGCCCTTCTTTATGATAGATATAAACCGTATGATGCCGGTGGGGGTCGCCGCGGGGCCAACCTTTTGCTCACACTGCTTGCCTTCATGGTACCGATCCCCGGTCCGATGTCAAGAGTGTCCCCGAGACCGGTGAGATCTATCCGGTCAGTTTGTCCACCATGTGTTTTTCCAGGCGGGCGTAGACGGGCAGGCCGTCGGGGCCCATGTCGATCTCGGCCCGCCCGGCGATGAGTGGCAAGGCGTAGTCGCCGAACGCCTCGGTTATCCCCGTGCCGTCGGCGTTGATGAACTCCGGCGGGAGGGTCTTCTCGCCGTTGGCGACGTGCTCGAGGTCGACCAGGCCCGTCGTGCAGCCGTAGGCCCCTCCGGCGTCCGTGCGGACCAGCGACACCATCTTGCCGCTGACTCCCGCCGCCGCCGCCTCGACTGCCGCGCGGCCCGCCATGTACGCCTCGGCTACGTCGGTCGCCGACGCGAAGTGCATCGACGCCCGTTGAACCGTCCCGAGCAGGTTGGTGCGGCCCTTGACGCCCACGTCGGCCTCGATGATCGCCCGCACCGCCTCGCCGGCCCCGCCGAGCTGGGTATGGCCGAAGCTGTCTTCGACGAAGGCCCCGCCGGCGTCGGCGAGGTAGAGGCCGTCCGGCGTCTTGATGCCCTCCCCGCAGGTAATGAAGCACCCGCCGTTGCGGGCGAGGCACTGGGTGACGTCCTCGACGAACTTGGCGCGGACGAAGGGGACTTCCGGCATGAGGATGATGTGCGGGGCCTCGCCCTCGCCTCGCCTTGCCAAACCGGTCGCCGCGGCGATCCAGCCGGAGTTGCGACCCATCACCTCGTGCACCGTGCACGTGTCGTGCGTCCAGAGGGCCTCGGTGTCCCGCCCGGCTTCCATCACCGTGACGGCCCCGTACTTGGCCACCGAGCCGTACCCGGGACAGTGATCCGTACCCACCAGATCGTTGTCGATGGTCTTCGGCACGCCGATGGCGGTCATCTCGTAGTCGACCTCTCGCGCCAGGGCCCCGAGCTTGGCTGCGGTGTCCATCGAGTCGTTTCCGCCGATGTAGAAGAAGTGTCGGATCTCGTGGGCCCGGAAGACCTCCAGGATCCGCTCGTAGTCGCTGCGATCGGACTCCAGGGACCTGAGCTTATGGCGACAACTCCCTAACGCGCTGCTGGGACTGCGCTTAAGGCGGTCAATCTCGGCGGGATCCTCCCTGGACAGGTCGAACATCTCCTCGTTCAGCACGCCCAGAATGCCGTTCAGCGCGCCATAGACGCCCGTAAAGACGTCCGGATATTCCAGGGCGGTCTGAATCACGCCGCAGGCGCTGGCGTTGATGACGGCTGTGGGGCCGCCCGACTGGGCGACGATGGCCTTGCCCTTAATGCTCATGTCTCGTTCCGCAGCCTCCCGGCCCCATGCCGGGCGAGGCCCGCGAGGGCATTATACGGGCCCCTCGCAGGGGGGCAACGATCAAGGCGTGCCGGGGACCGAGGCTGGCGCGCGGGGCAAGCCCCGCCGCTAACCGTATCGTATGGTTCCATCAGGCCGGATCACCGGGGGACCGGTGTGGATATCGGCTTGGGCGCGGACGATGTGCGCTGGCGAATCGTGGGCGATGGTAACAGAGGCGCAGGCCTCACCGGCGGAGAACTCGATGCACGACAGGCCTCAGCGAATCCTGTTGATGTGTGAAGACCGTTCAGAGGCGGCCGCCCGGACCGGTCAACTGGCGCTGGCCGGATGGGACGTCACGACGGTCGCCGACCAGATCGACGCCTTTACCGCCGTCAAGCATCACGAAGTGGACGTGGTGCTGCTTCATCTTCCCGTTGACGACATGGCCGACATGGACCTGGCGCACGTGCTTCGTCGCGTCTCGGCCCCGACGTACCTGCCGGTCGTGGTCCTGGTCGAGACCCCCGCCGAGGAACGCTACTGCCGCTTCCTCGACAGCGGGGCCGACGACGTGATCTCCGAACGCACCGGCGCCGCGGAGATGATTGCCCGCATCGGCGCCCTGCTGCGGATCAAGTCGCTCCACGACGCGCTGTCGCAGTCGCAGGCGGCATTGAAGGACGCCTTGGCGCGGGAGCGCGAGTTGCTGGTCAAGCTGCAGGCCGACAACCGCGAGCTGCAGGCCCTGGCGACCACCGACCCGCTGACGCGCGTCCAGAACGTGCGCTCGTTCAACGACATCCTCGCCCACGAGTTCAAGATCGCCAAACGATACGCCAGGCCCCTGAGCATCCTGATGCTCGACGTGGACCACTTCAAGGTCGTCAACGACACGCACGGCCATCCCTCGGGCGACTACGTGCTGAAGGAGCTGGCCGTCATCCTCAAGCAGTCGGTCCGCGAGTCGGACGTGGTGGCCCGCACGGGGGGCGAGGAGTTCAGCGTCATTCTCCCGCAGGCCGGGCCCGACCAGGCCGCCCAGTTCGCCGAACGCATCCGCCAGCACGTCCGCACCAGGCGGTTCGAAGTCTACGGCGAGAACATCCACGCGACGATCTCGATCGGGTCGGCCAGCCATCCCGCCGACGCCGAGATCGTCGAGGCGCCCATGCTGGTCTACTTCGCCGACCAGGCGCTGCTGACGGCCAAGGAGACCGGGCGCGACCGGGTGGTGGCGGTTGCGGACCTGGAGATGCAGGTCCGCCAGCGACTTCGCAGGCAGTATCTGTCGCGGCCGCAGGAGGGCCGCGAGGAGGAGGTCGAGGCCGCGCGGCGCGAGTAGCGGCGAGCGAGCGACCACGCCAACAGGCGGGTGCCGTGATTTGACGCGAAGCGGCAACCACGTATCGCCGGACCGCCCCAACGTGGTTGCCGCTTCGCGTCAAGCCACGCCACCCCGATTACGGGGTCTCGTGATCGAACGGGGCGAGGGGACAGTCGTCGCATCGGGGGCTTGCGGGTCTGCAGAAGTGCTTTCCGACGGCGACGAGTTGGGCGTGGTAGTCGTTCCACAGGGGCGCTCGGCGGGGCAGGGAGCGTTCGAAGAGGGCCTTGACGTCGTCGTAGCGGTCGTCCGGGGCGATCAGGCGGTGGCGTCGCAGTATGCGACAGGTGTAGGCGTCGACGACGAAGCTGGGGGCCCCCGCGGCGTACAGGACGATGCTGTCGGCAGTCTCCGGGCCGATGCCGTTGACACTCAGCAGGTCCTCCCGCAGCGCCGCAGCCGGGCGGGCGAGGAAGCCCTCGACAGCGTCGAAGCCCGCGCCACGCACGTGGGCGATGAAGTGCTTCAGGCGACGGGCCTTGACGTTGAAGTACCCCGCCGGACGGATCAGCTCGGCCAGCGCGTCGGCGGGTATCTCGTCCAGGGCCACCACGCTCATCGCGGCGGCGGCCTGCAGGTTCGCGATGGCCCTCTCGACGTTCGTCCAGTTGGTGTTCTGGGTGAGGATGGCCCCCACACAGATCTCCAGCGGGGTCTCGCCCGGCCACCAGTGCTGGTGACCGAAGTGCGCCCGCATCGCGCGGTACATCGACGTCAGCAGTTCGCCGGTGGCATCCATGGCCGGTCAGTATATCCGCGCCGGGCCGACGGGGGGAAGACCGCTCTGGTGCCACGGTCCTACGCGCAGCGGAGGGCCGTGCAAGACAGAAACTGATGCGCAACAGCACGGCCCTCCGCTGCGCGTAAGACCGTGGCACCGGGGGTTTTTCCGAAGTCCATGTCCCTTTCGGGCGGTACGAAACGTAAAGAGAGTGGTCTTGTACGTGAGAATTGCCTCTTGAACGGGATAGTCGTTCGGTTATTCTTGGACAATTCCGGCCTCCTGCGTGACGCTGAAACATGCGGCCGCGGGGCCGGAAGCAGCGATGGAGAACGATGAGATGATGCGAACATTCGTACTGGTCGGCGGAGTTATGTTGGCGGCTGTGGCGTTGACGACCGTGTCGTGCCAGGACTCGGACGCGGACGCCACGACCGGCGCCTCGCCGGGGATGTCGGGCAAGAAGTACACCCTGCCTCCGGCCGGCGAGACGTACACGGTGATGGGCGAAGTTGACGGATTGGCGGCTTACGCGATCAAGTACGACGATCGCCTGTATCGCGGCGGGCAGCTCACCAGCCAGGCCGGGCTCGACGCGCTGAAGAAGTGGGGCGTGGCGACGATCGTCACGATCACGCCCACAGAAGACGAGCGCAAGTACGTCAAGGAAGCCGGAATCAAGCTCGTGGAGCTGCCCTTTGAGAAGACCAAGCTGACGGACAAGGACCTGACGGAGTTCCTGGCCGCCGTCAAGGCGTCTGAGGGGCCGGTCTACGTGCACTGTCACGGTGGGACGCATCGCGCCGGGGCACTGTGCCTGGCCTATCGTCTGGCCACCGACGGCTGGGACTACAACAAGGCGGCCGTCGAGTTCGGCCGGCTCGGTGGTGACCTGAAGGCCGACCATCCCATGCTGGACGTGATCGAGAAATACAAGGCCCCCGCGCCCGAGTAGACATACTCGCCCGGGGCGCCGCACGAGAGACATCGCAAACAGAAGGAGACGGAACTGATGACACGATCTTCACGAGGCGCGACGATCAAGGTGCTGGTGGTGCTTGCGGCCGCGGCGGTGACGCTGGGCGGGTGCAGCGGCGAGTCCGATGAGGCGCTGACGGTTCACGTGGGCGGCACGATGCGCCCGGTGATGGAGAAGCTCGCCGAGATGTACAAGGCCGAGACCGGGCAGGACGTGCAGATAAACTCCGCCGGCTCGGGCGAGCTGCTGGCGCACATCGAGCAGCACAAGGAGGGGGACGTGTACGTCTGTCACGACCCGTTCCTGGCGATCCTGATGAAGCGCGGCCTGGGCGTGGACGGATGGACCGTGGCGCATCTGACGCCGGTCATCGTGACCCCCAAGGACGATACGAAGATCACTGATCTGAAAGGCGCGGTGGACAAAGACGTCGCCTTGGTGCTGACGGACTTCGAGAAGTCCACGCTGGGGTGGCTCCTGCCGACGATCTTCAAGAAAGCGGGCTTCGACATCGAAGAGATGAAGAAGCTACCCAAGCTCAAGACCGTCCGCAAGGGCAGCCAGGCGGCCAACGACGTCCAGACCGGCAACGCCGATGCAGCCATCGTGTGGAACGCGGTGTGGCATCTGCGGAGCGACAAGCTCCGCCGGGTCGACATCGTCGAAGAGTACCTGCCCACCCCGGGCGTCGATGCGGTGACCACGGCGACCGAGAAGAAGGGCAAGTACTACCTCATGCCCGTCCGCGTGACGGTCGCGACGCTCAAGTGTTCGGACCAGCCGACGGCGGCGAAGAAGTTCGCCCAGTGGCTCACGTCCAAGACCGCCGTCGACAAGATCAGGGCGTACGGCTTTACCATGCCCGACAAGACAGTCGTCGAATACACCGACGGCAAGAAGGCCGACTCGTAACGGCCGCACGGACCGTTCGCCGGGTTGCAGGCCCGGCCGATGTGACCTGTCCGAGGCGCGGTCCGCGTGTCGGCGGGGCTATAATGTCATCGCAGGGGTCGATCGGCCTGGCCCCGCCGCATCGACGGTGCGAACGACACGGGACTCCACACCACTGTGCCTCTGTGCCTCCGGCGTGGACCAATGACAACACAGGAGATCACAATGCAAACTCAGCAACGCAGAACCGTCCGGTGGACCGGAGCGGTGGCGCTGGTGGCCGTTGCGGGACTGTTCCTGGGCGGTTGCAGCGGGCCTGACGAGGATGCCCTGGTCCTCTACGCCGGGGCCGGTCTCAGCAAGGCCGTCGACGCCGCGATCGCCGAGTTCGAGAAGGTCCACGGCATCAAGGTGGTGGTCGACTACGCCGGCAGCCAGACCATTCTCACCAGCGCGCAGGAAAAGAAGATCGGCGACCTGTTCATGCCCGGCGACGTCTGGTACGTCGACGAACTGCATCGACAGAGCGGGCTGATCGGCGAGAAGACAGCGGTCGCCTACTTCGTTCCCGTCATCCTCGTCCGCAAAGACAACACCAAGACGATCGACACCCTGGCCGACATGTTCGCCGACGGCGTGACGGTAGCCTTGGGCGATCCCGACGCCTGCCAGATCGGCCGGCTCAGCACGACGCTGCTGGCGAAGAACGGTCTGGACCGGGCCAATCTGAAAGCGCCCATGGAATCGCTGACGGTCAACGAACTGGGCGTCTGGGTCGAGACGCGGAAGGTCGACGCGGCGGTCGTGTGGGACGCCGTCGCCGTCAACTACGCCGACTCGTGCCGCACCGTGACGATCCCCAAGGACAAGAACATCATCTCGAACGTCGTGGTCGGCCTGATGACCACGTCGAAGCAGCCGGACAAGGCCCGGAAGTTCATCGCGTTCCTGACCAGCGAAGCCGGGCAGAAGATCCTCAACACCCACGGCTTGCAGACCGAGGCGCCGTAGTCGCCGCGGCGCGACAGGAGAAGCACGTTGGCACGTGGCGAGAAACCCGGGCGACATCCCCCCGTCGCGGGGCCGCGCGCAAACGCCCTGAGCATCCTGTCGATCGGACTGCTCGTGACGTTCGTGGCGGTCATCATCCTGCTGGTCATCGCCGATCTGGCTTACTTGGGGCGCAAGGACTTCTCGCCGGGCCAGCTCTGGGATATCCTCATGCGCCCGCAGGTGCTCGGCGCGATCCGCCTGAGCCTGATCACCTCGGTGATCACGCTGGTACTGATCGTCCTGACGGCCGTGCCGATCGGCTACGCGCTGAGCCGCTACCGTTTCTGGGGCCACACCGTGGTCAACACGATCGTCGACCTGCCCATCGTCCTGCCGCCGATCATCATGGGCATCTCGCTGCTTGTTCTGTTTGGCTCCGGGCCGGGCCGGGCCTTCCAGGACACGCTGTACGACGCCACCGGCTGGCGGCTGACGTCGGCGATCGGCATCGTGATGTGCCAGTACCTTGTCTCGGTGTCCTACTCAATCCGCATGTGCAAGGCGTCGTTCGACACCGTCGATCAGCAGCTCGAGCACGTGGCGATGACGCTGGGCTGCTCGCCGTGGCAGGCATTCTGGCGCATCGCCATCCCGCTGGCGGGCACGGGCCTGGTGGCCGGGTCCGTTGTGGGCTGGGCCCGCGCCGTAGGCGTCTTCGGGCCGATCATGGTCTTCGTAGGCACGATGAGCCACGTCCGCGTCATGCCGACGGCGATCTGGCTCGAACTGAGCACGGGGCAGATCGAGGTGTCCATCGCGATGGCGCTGGTGATGCTCCTGATGGCCGGGATCGCCCTGGCGGTGGTGCACTGGCTGGCGCCGGGAAGGAAGTGGATGTAAGCGATGCTGCGAGCCGAGAACGTCAGCCTGCGGGTGGGCAACTTCGACCTGACCAAGATCACGCTCGAGATCGCGCCGGACGAATACTTCGTCCTGATGGGCCCCACCGGGTCGGGAAAGAGCCTGTTCGTCAAGTGCGTCTGCGGGCTGATGCGACCGGCCGCCGGACGGATCTTCGTCGACGGGACGGATATCACCGCCCGCGCGCCGCGAGACCGCAACATCGGTTACGTGCCCCAGCACAGCGCCTTGTTCCCGCACATGACCGTCGCGAAGAACATCGTCTTCGCCCTGCGCCTCAAGGGCGTCAAGCACGACGAGGCGCTGACCCGGCTGGCCCCGATCATCGACACGCTCGCCCTGGGGCCCCTGCTGGACCGCTCGGTGACCAACCTCTCCGGCGGCGAGCGCCAGAAGGTCGCCGTCGCCCGCGCCCTGGCCGCCGGGCCCAAACTGCTCGTCCTGGACGAGCCCGTCAGCGCCCTGGACGAACCGACCCGCCGCGAGGTCTGCATCGAACTGCGCACGCTCCAGCAGGAACTGAAGATCCCCACCATCCACATCTGTCACTCGGTCGTCGAGGTCCGCCTGGTCTCTGACCGCGTCGGCGTCTTCGTCGCCGGCCGCCTCGCACAAACCGGCACGCTCGACGACCTGACCGCCCACCCCGCCACCGACGCGGTGGCCCGCCTCCTGCACGTCTGACCGCGCCGCGTCGCACGCGACTTGGTCGCGCGGGGGAGATTCAGAAAGACACCAGGAAGACAGAAAGATACAGAATAGAAGATGAACGATAGCACAGAAACAGCAGCAACGGCCCGGCCGCAGATTTCGCAGACTGGCGTATCCACTTGGCTCCAGTAGTGGAAGGGCAAGGCTATTCAATCCGTGCCGTCCGAGCCCAACGGGCTCGCATTCCTTTCAAGCCGGTACATGGTTTACAGTCTGGTCCATGAACATCCTTTACACTT
>CAZVEV010000207.1:0-10995 GCA_964625865.1 uncultured Planctomycetaceae bacterium
GGAGAAGAGACACTGCGAAACGCACACGCCCAGCAGCAACGTTCGACGTCGATCGGTCATCGCACTGCCCTATCGTTCACGCGTAACGACGGATATCCACGTTTGCTTCATCAGCATGTCTCTCCTCAGTTGTACTTCTTCCCGCAGATGCCCGGCTGCCATCCCCACTGTGGTTTCATCAGTCCGGACTCCCACCGTGCGTAGGCCGCGGCCAGGCGCTTGACGACGTCGGGGCGCTTGGCGAACAGGTCGTCCTTTTCGGAGATGTCTTTGGCGATGTGGAACAACTGCGGGCGTTCGGCGTGACGCATCTTGACGAGCTTCCACTCGGTGTCGCGGACGGCCCAGTGATACAACTGGCGCCAAAACAGTGTCTGATGCGGAGGTGTCTTCTTGCGGCCATCCACGTGCGGAAGCAGATCGACACCGTCGAGTTTCCAGGCCGGCTGGATGCGGCCCCCCGCGGCAGCCAGGGCGGTGGGCATGACATCGAGCGTGCTGACCGCGTGGTCGTATCGCCGGCCGGCGGGGACCTTGCCGGGCCACTGCATGCAGGCCGGCACGCGGATGCCGCCCTCGTAGTACTCCCCCTTCATGCCGCGCAAGGGCGTATTCCGGGAGCGGTTCCCCGTCGGCTTGCCCCCGTTGTCGCTCCAGAAGATCACCAGCGTCTCAGACTCCAGCCCGCAGTTGCGGACCGCGGCGAGGATTCGTCCGATGTTGCGGTCCATCGACGCGAGCATGGCGGCCATGGTGCGGCGTTTCGGGTCCGCGTTTTTCGGCATGGCGGCGATCTCGTCGGCCGGCGCCTGGAGGGGACCGTGGATGGCGTTGAAGGGCACGTAGAGGAAGAAGGGTCGGGCCTTGTGCTTGCGAACGAATGCGGCGGCCTCGCGTCCGAAGGCGTCGGTCAGGTAGGCGTCTTCGCGCTTGACCGGCTTGCCCCCGCGCAGCAGCCTGCCCCTGGGGTTGTGCCTGATGAAGTACTCCGCCGCCCCGTTGTTGAAACCGAAGTACTCGTCGAACCCGCGCCGGTGCGGCTGGAACTTCTCGGCCTCGCCTTCGTGCCATTTGCCCACCATCCCCGTCGCATAGCCCAGCGCCTTGAGTCGCTCAGCGATGTTCGGGCGGTCGAGCGGCGTGCCGATCTCCACCTCCCGCGACTGCCGGAACGGCCCCGGGTTGTCGTCGAAGCCGAACCGCTGCTGGTACTGGCCGCTCATCAGCCCCGCCCGCGACGGGCCGCACACCGCCGCCGTGACGTATGCCGTCGAGAACCACGTGCCGGCTCGGGCGATCGAGTCGATGTGGGGCGTGGGCACGTCGCACGTGCCGTGGTACCCCACGTCGCCATAGCCCAGGTCGTCGGCGAAGATCAGCACGATGTTCGGCTTGCGTTTCTTGCTCTCGGCCGCGGCCGCCGCCCCGCGGGGCATGGCGCACGCTACGGCGCCGACGCCGCATGCCTTCAGGAAATCCCGACGATTCATAGTTGTTCTCCGACGATTCACAGGTGAATCACGATCGTGTTGGTCTTCTCCGACAGGAGACGATCGAGGGCCCTGCATTCGATCGCCAGCCCGCCGGTCCTGTACGGCTGGTCAAGACGGACGGCAGGCGGCGTCTGTCCGTTGACGGTAATGCTCCGGGGCCCGGGCGTTCCATCATCGATCTTGTAGCAGATGCGCACGGGCTTGCCCAGCAGTTCCCAGTCCACTTCCAGGCCGTTCAGCGCCGCCGGCAGGACGGGGTCGAATACCACGCGGTTTCCGCTGCGGCGCAGGCCCAGCATGTGGCGGACCACGAGCGAGACGGCCAGACCCGGCCCGCTGGAGTATATCCGCCAGCCGCCCCTGACCGGTACCGTGCCGTCGACCACGCGAGCGTAGTCGCGGTCGGCTTCGTAGCGGTCAGCAAAGGCCGCATCCGAACTGCTGAAGGTGCAGTTGGCCTGCCGGATAACGGCGTTGGGGACGGTCCGGTCCAGTTCCACCGGCACGATGCGCATCAGGCCGTCGAGCACGTCGTCTGCCCGCCCGAGCCGAGCCATCGCCTCCAGGTATCGAATGTGAGCGTGGACGTACATGATGCCGATCTCCCGCCCGAAGAAGCTCGCCGTCTCGCCTCGCTGGAAGACGTGCTGACGGCCCCCGTCGTAACGTGGCGGGCGATCCATCAGGCGGGCGCCGTCGGGAGCGAGCAGGTGCTCGCCGATCAGGTCCGCGTGGCGGTGCGCTTCGGCGGGGGTGAAGATCCCGCTGAGGACCCCGCGGACCATCGGCAGGAGGCGATAGTGGATTCCCGTCCGTGTGTCCGACGGATGGAGCAGCGGCTCGCAGTGTCCGTCGGCACCGAGGATGCCGAATCCGCACACCGTCTCGTCCGGAATCAGCCGGTGGTGAAACTCGCGGCGGACCCGGGAGGCAAAGTCGGCAAGCGGTCCTGCCTGTTCGGGCCGTCCCGCTCGCCTCCACAGGCGGCTCAGCGCGTTCAGCGTCTGGTAACAGAGGCAAACGGTCCAACTGCTGACCATCGTCTCTGCAAGCCTGCCGTCGGCCGGCTGAAGGCTGTCGTTCCAGTCGCCGTGCCCGTAGGCCACCAGGGACATCCCGGGCAGGAGGCCGCGCCGGATGTGCTCGACGGCGCGGTCGATGTGGTCCGCAAGCGTCTCGTCGGGGCCCGGACCGTCGTGGTATGGCAGGAGGCGTTCCAGAACAGATATATCACCGGTAGCCTCGACGTACTCGCAGACCGCCAGGATCGGCCAGTACACCACGTCACCGTGGGCCTTGTCTGACCGGACCCCGCGGTGCTCGTCGAACATGAACCACTGAGGCCAGCCTCCGTCGGGCGACTGGTTGGCAAAGACCGTTTCCAGGATGGCCCGGACGTCCCGGTCGCCTCCGAGCGCCAGCAGCATCTCGACAGGCCCCTGACAGACGTCCCGCGTGCCCCAGGCGGCCCCGAGGTACTGCTCCAGCCCGTGCGGGGCCGACAGGTGGACTGCCGCGTTGTGGACGAACCACGGCAGGATCGTGCCAAGCCGCTGCATTCGCGGATCAGCCGATCGCAGCGTCAGACCACCGGCCAGAGCGGCCGGTGCGTCGGCCGGCGAGGACGTGTCGGCGTCCAGGGCGCCGGTAAACGCCAGGCTGAACTGCCGAACAGTCACCGTGTCGATGGTGAGAAAAGGCCCGCCGCGCGAATGCCCATCGGCAAAGAGCGCCTCGTCCCCGCCGACCCGTGCCACCGCGGCCCAGTCCCCGGGCCTAATACGTACCCACGCGTCGGGATTTCGCCGGCCGAACCGCGTGTGGGCAGGCGGCCGGAGAGTAATCGCGCCCGGACCGACCGCGACGACCTCGCCAAGGTCCGGCTCGTCGCCCGGCGAGCCCATCACCACGTCGGTGACCAGCAGGAATCGCCTGGGCGCGTCGCTCTTCAGGTCCACCGACACGATGCGATTGTCCGGGCTGATCCGCGTACGGACCTCCACGGCGTCCCGGCCGCATCGATACAGCCACATGCAGCCGTCCGTGGCATCGATGAAGGCCGACGGGACGGCCAGAAGTTCCCACCGGCCCCCGCGCTCGACGAAGACGCGAAGCCCCCCCTTCAGGACCACCGCCAGCGGGTCACGCCGAACGCCGGTCGCCACGTTCAGCGACAGGTTCCCCACCGCCAGGTGCGAGACGAACACGCCCTGCATGTAGGCCGTACAGGACAGCGCCCCGCGAGCCGCCACCCACTCGCCCGCGCCACGCGGAATCGCCCCCGTGGGACGTTCCTGCAGCAGGTCTTTCCTGCGGAGCACCACGTGGCGGTTGCCCGCTGTGAAAAACGACAGTGCCCTGCCGTCGGCGTCAATCTCCTCGTGCAGGCGGTCGGGCCACATCTCGGCGACTTGCGCGTCTGACAAGTCCTCCGAGGCGAACAGCCGCGGCGAGGCAAGCAGGTTCGCCTCACGGTTCTGCGGCTGGAATCCGCCATCAGGCTCAGTCACGACCGGGCTCCGGGACGGGACCCTGTCCAGGTCCGCCGGACCGGTCGGCTCGGGGTGGTCCGCAACGTAGACCGCGAAGAACTCCACGCCCCGGCGCCCCCCCGGCGCGAGAGTCACGGGAGCGGACTGCAGGGCGACCAGGCTGAACTCGTACTGCCTCCGCACACTGCCGAGCGCCAGGCGGTCCAGGGCCTCGGGGCGTCGCGTGACGCGATACGGCAGGCCGTAGAAGTCGAAACCGTCGGTGACGAACGACTCACAACCGCTGCGACACCCGAGCATCAGCCACGGGTGGCGACCGTCCTGGGCCATGTTCTGTCGGGAACACGACACGTGACCCATTTCCGGATGGACCAGCACGGTGTGGTCGACGTATTGGCTGATGTACGCCTCGTTGCCCGCGTTGGACATGCTCACGTCCTGGGCGAGCACGAGGTCGCACGCGATCTGGTTAGTTGATGTGTTGTCCAGATCGACCTGCCACGACCAGCCGGTCTCCTCTGACAGCACGAGCGTCAGGCGGTACTCCACGTCGCCCAACGTTCCGCGGACGACCATCGAGTCGGCGCCGAAGGCGACCTGTCCCGGCGAGGCGGAGCCCAGCAGAGGCGTCCACGCCGCGACACGATCCCCGTCGAGCAGGCGGAGATACACGTTGGCGCAGCTGCCCTCGCAGGTGTTTCCCGCGTAGAGCGTGATCGGCACGTCCGGGGCGTGGATCGACCGGACCGCCCCGCTGTTGAGCAGGGCGAAAGTGATCCCCCCGGCGGTGACTGCCTTTTCGCCGTCATGCGGCCCGCTACTTTCCACCGCGGGCCTTCTTTCGTGCGGCGTCTCGTTCGGCTTTCGAAAGATGCACGTACGGATAGCGGTACACCTTGTCAGGCACACCGTACCGGCGGCGCATGGCGGCCAGTCGACGGCGCAGCGTCCGGGCCACGTCGGCGTAAGCGGGATCGTCATGCACGCTGGCCAGTTCGTTCGGGTCGGTCTTCAGGTCGAACAGTTCGTAGACGTCGTCGGTGTAGTAGTGGATGAGCTTGTGGCGGGCCGTCCGGATGCCGTCGTGGCGCGGCACGTTATGGGCGCCATGGTGGTAGTAATGGTAGTAGATCGCGTCGCGCCAGTCGGGCATCTTCTGGCCCCGCAGCATCGGCAGGAAGCTGGCGCCCTGCATCGTCGGGGGAACCTTCACGCCCGCCGCGGCAAGGAAGGTCGGCGCGAAGTCGATGTTCTGCACCATCGCCTCGATCCGCGTGCCCGGCTTGATCGCCCCCGTCCAGCGAAGCACGAACGGCATGCGGAGCGACTCCTCGTACATCCATCGCTTCTCCATCCAGCCGTGCTCGCCGATGAAGTAGCTCTGGTCCGAACAGTAGACCACTACCGTATGGGTGCCCAATCCCTGCTTGTCGATCCAATCGACCAGCCGCCCGACGTTGTCGTCGACGGCCGAGACGCAGCCGAGGTAGTCCTGCATGGGGCGCCGATACAGGTAGGCCGCCAACGCACGGGTGTCCTTGAACGTACCGGCCACCAGCAGGCGGTGATACTCGGCGTTGCGTTTATCCTCGTGCCGGGCCCAGGCTCGCTGGTTCTCGCCCAGGTCGGCCCAGCGGCGCTTCTGGTCAGCCGTCGCGGGGGGCGGATACTTGTCGGCCCGGGCGGGGCGACCGTCCCAGACCTTCATCCACGCCTTGGCCGCGTAGGGTGCACGGCCTCTGTAGTCGTCGAAGAACGTCTTCGGCAGGGGGATGTCGGTCGAGGGATAGCGGTCGAAATGTCTCGGCGGGGGCTGGCGCGGCACGTGCGGGGCCTTGAACTGCGCCATCAGCAGGAAGGGCTTGCTCCGGTCCCAGCGCCTGGTCAGCCAGTCGATAGCCTTGTCGGCGATGACGTCGGTGGCGTAGCCCTTGCAGGTGGTTTGGCCTTTGGCGGTGGCGAAGAGCGGATCGTAGTACGCCCCCTGCCCGCCATGGCCGAACAGGACGTCCCAGTAGCCCACCTCGTCGGTGGGCGTGGGCGGCTTCTGGTGCCACTTGCCGATCAGCGCCGTCTGGTACCCGGCCCGCTGAAGCAGGCGCGAGTACACGGTCTGGCGCCCGTTCCATTGGGCGCCGTTGTGCGTGACGCCATTGGCGTGGCTGTGCAGCCCGGTCAGGATCGACGCGCGGCTTGGCGAGCAGATCGAGTTGGCGCAAAAGGCGTTGGCCAGCAGCGCCCCCTGCCTGGCGAGCCGGTCGATGTGGGGCGTCTTCGCCACGCGACTGCCGTAGGCCCCGATGGCGTTGCAGGCGTGATCGTCGCTCATGATGAACAGGATGTTCGGCCTGCGCTTCGCGGCTTGCGGGGGGCCGGCAGCAGAGAACTGCCCCGCCAATCCAAGCGACGCAACACCGGCCAGACCTCGGAGCATCGCTCTCCGCGTGATGCCGCCAGTCGCCTCGGGGCTGTCTGTCCTCGTCCAGAGTGTGCTCATGTCAACTGCTCCGATGTGCGGGCCGGCCGACGGCAAGGGCGGCCTCACGTCGTCGCGGCCGCTCTTGCGGTGCGTTTGACCTTCCGCACGCGGGCGGCCAGGTCGTCGATCTCGGCGAGGGTCTCAAAGCCGACCAGCAGCGTGTCGACGCAGCCGAGATTCAGCGCGAAGCTGACCGACGCGTCGCGCTTCTCGTCGCTGTCCCTGTACTTGCCCTCCCCGATAATCTTCATGCCCACCACGCCCTTGCCCGCGGCGTGGACGGTCTTCAGGACCGGGGCGACCTTGTCCGGCGGGCCGTCCATCTTGTCGCCATACGGGTTGATCCGCGCGTGGACAAGGTCGACCCACGGCTCGGTCGCTGCAGCCGCCAGGGCCGGTATCGAATGACACGACACGCCGTGGGCCCGGATGACGCCTTTGTCCTTGAGGCCGGCCAGCAGGTCCATCTGCTTTCGCAGGTCCTTCGGCCAGGTGCCTTCGGTCACGCAGTGCAGGTGCACCACGTCGATGTAGTCGGTCTTCAACTCGGACAGGAAACGCTTGACCACGACGTCGGCGTCGAGGCGGTCGGTCCCGGGGATGCCTCGCGGCTTCCACCAGATCTTCGAGACGATCGCGTACGAGCTGCGGTCGACCGGCTTCATCGACGCGGCGAACAGCGGGTGCGAGCCGTACAGGTCGGCCAGGTCGAACCAGCGCACGCCGCGATCGTACGCCCCGCGGACGAGCTTCTCGAAGCCCTTTTGGCCCAGGCGGGTCTGGTTGGACGCGCGTTTCCACCCCTTCATGCCCGTGCCCATCCCCACGCGGGAGACGGTGATCTTCGTCCGCCCCAGACGGACCATCTCGTAGGGGTCGAAGTTCGTCGGCGCCGCGGGGGCGGGCTTGGCGACAATACTGTTCTGACAACCCAACACGAGCCCGCCGGCTCCTAGCGCCATTCCTTCGAGAAACTCACGACGTCCAACACTCATGGTCATTACTCCTGTAAGAGTCCGCGGTCAGTCGACCGGAATACTCCATTCTACGCCGGTACGGCGGGCGCTACTTCGGGGCCGTCACGGGCAACCGCGCCGCCCACGCCGTTCCGCGACGGAACAACTCGCCCACGCTGGGGGCTTCGAACGCCTTGACGTCATGTCCGAGCGGGCAGTGAAAGACCCTCCCCTTGCCATACTGGAGAACGAACGCCATCGGATACAGCTTCTTGTCAACCTTCGAGCGGGAATGGGCGAGCACCTCGATCGGCGTCTTGCCGTCGAGGCAGGTATACAACTCGTCGTCGGTCTTGAAGTCCTTCATGCCCTTGGTAATCGGGTGGTCCTTACGGACGATCTCGACAGTGAACGGACCCCGTGGATCATGGCCTCGCATCTTGGGGTTCCAGACCCGCCCGGCGATCTTGACGAACTCATCCCAGCCCTGCCATGCCCCGCAGGCAAAGTGGACGAGAACCACGCCCCCACCGCCGGCAACGAACTTCATGAAGTTCGGCCGCACCGCCACCCAGGCCCCCGGCTTCTCGTAGTCCTTGAAGTGCATCACGACGACGTCATACTTATGCAGCGTCTGCGAAGCCAGTTGGTGAGGGTCGGCTACGACCCGGACCTCAAACCGCGTGTCCTTCGCGAGCAGCCCCTTGAGCACGGGCGTGGTCAACTGCCACTTGTGTCCCTTGTAATCCACGCCGGTGACGATCAGCACGTTGGTCTTGGCCGCGTCGGTGGGAACGGGCATGACCATGGGCAGCTTCGTCGCCGGCACCGCTTGCGGCTTCGCAGTTTTCCGTCGTGGTTTCGGCGCTGCGGTGGGGGTAACCGCGGTCTTGACCACCATCCCGGCGGGTACCTCCATCAGCCAGACCTCGCCGACGACGACGTTGGCCCCGCCGGCACGGCGGAACGACAGGCGAAGCTGCCCCTTGCTCGACAGCGCCTTGGGAATCGCCACGACGATCTCGGCCGCCTTCTTCCCGCCGGCGCTGAAACTCGGCAGCCGGGTAGGCTTGAGCAACTGCGTCGCCTTGCCCGAGCCCGCCGACGCCCACACCGACGCGGCGCGGTCGTTATGATCGTAATCCCACCAACTGAAGCCCAGGGCGTACTGCTTGCTCGTGGTCAGCCCGCTGACGGCGAAGGCAACCTCCGTCGCATCAAACGCGATCGTCCCCGCCGGCGTGCCGCCCGAGCCCGACCAGACAAACGGGGCGCCGCTGAGCAGCTTGATCGTCGCCCCCCCGCCGCTGGCCTGCCCCGCCGGGCCGCAGTCCAGATACGCCAGCATGCGCCCGCCCTTGGGCCCGGCCGACGCCAGGTGCTTCTTTCGCGCCTCGACGGCGGCGGCGTTATAGCTGGCCCGCCCGGAGCCGCCTCGTCTGGGCCTTCGGCGAGCCAGACGCTCAATCGCCGCCAGCTTGGCCTCGAGGTCCTTGTCCGGCGTGCCCTCGCGCACCTTGGCCACCGCCGCGAGGGCTTGCTTGGGCGACGTCGGCGCGATCCGCGTGGCGATGGCGGCCACGGCGTAGGGCGCTTCGGCTTTGACGTCGGCGTCGTCGAGCATGGACAGCGCCATGTCCAGTGACGCCGTTGAGGGCGCCGCTTCGCCCAGTGCAGACAGCAGCAACCGCTTGCTCGCCGCGGTCTTGATCAGCATGCGGATCTTCGCGAACGCGCCCGCCGGGTCGGCCGACGCGGGTGCCAGCCGCAGGTAGCCGCGCATCGCCAGAATGCGATGCCGCTTGTCCGCACTGTCGCGGACGACCGCCAGCAGGGGCTCGCACGCCGCCGGCTCGGCCCAGCCGATCAGACACCGCAGCGCCGCCTCGCGAACGGACGCTTCGGACGAGGCCAGGCGAGCGGTCACCACGCCGAGCGCTTCGTCACCACCGAGGGCCTGCAGCACGCCCAGCAGCGCCGCGGCAGTCTCGCCCCGGGCGGACTTCAGTGCGGCGAGAACCGGCTTGACCGCGGCCGGCTTGTCGTCGGCGCGCCGAGCCACCGACGCCAGGACGGCCGACAAACCCGTACGGTCGGCGTCAGAGGCGGCCGCCAGCAAGGCGACCAGCTTGCCGAACTGAGCCTGTCCACCCAGTCGCATCAGGCCGGCGTACGCCGCGGCGCGAACGGTCGGCTCGGCGTCGGTAGCCGACGTCAGCAGGGCGGGCACGATCCCGTCGGCGCGCCGGGCAACGGCGGCGGCCATCAACTCAACGCGAATGCTCGCCGGGCCCTTGCCCAGTCCGGCGACCAGGGCGGCGTCGGTGGTCTTGCCACCGAGGCGAACGAGGCCCTCCCGCGCCGCGGCGCGAGCCGGGTCGGCGCCGCTCGCGGCGATCTTCGCCAGCGCGGCGAGGTGCGCAGCGTCCCCGAGCAGCCCGATCGCCTCGATCGCCGCGACCTGGACCGTCGCCTCGTCGCTGGCGAGCCACGTGGCAACGGCTGGCGCCGCTGCGCGGTCGCCTCGCTGCGCCAAGGCCCCCAGCAACCTCGCGCGTCCGGGCGGACTGATCGTATCGAGCCGGGCGGTCATTGCGGCGGTTGCCTTGGCGCCCGGCATCGCGGCGATCAGGCTCAGCGCCGGGGCGGCAAGGGGACTGTCCTTGTCATCGAGGAGGGCCAGCAGTTGCGGCAGCGCCTCGTCGGGGCTGCACCGGGCCAGTCCGCTCAGTCCGGCCCATCGCCAGCGGTCCGGGCGCCCCTTGGCGGTCAGCCCACGGTAGATCGTCGCGGCCGACTTGGCGTCGCCGGCTTCGGCGCGCCGTGCGGCGCACTCCAGCAGCGCGTCCAGCAGGGCAAGTGTGGGCTTCAACTTGCCATCGGAAAGCGCGGCCGCGGCATCGGCCGAGCCGATACTGCCCAGCGCCGCGGCGGCCGCGGCGGCGACGGCGGGGTCCTTGTCGGTCAGCAGAGCACGAAGCGATGCGGTTGCCGCTGCGTCTCGCCGGATGCCGATCGAGTTGATCAGTCCCACTCGCGCGGTCCCCGCAGCCGTCTTCAGCGCGTCGCGCAGGGCGGCGTCGGCGGCGGGGCACGCCAGGCGCTGCAGCGCGCCTCGCGCCGGTCCTGAGGTCTTGGGGTTCTTCAGCAGCGGGGTGATCGCCTCGACGGCCGAGGCGTCGCAGACCAGGGGTGCGTACAGGCACGCGAGGCACTTGGCCTCCGGCGTCGCCGAGTCGCTGCGCAGGACGGCGACCAGGCGAGAGGCCATCGCGGCTTTGCTCTCGGGGTCGCCGGTGGCGTCGTAGACGGCACGTTCGACGGCCTTGACGACCTTCCGGCTGGTTCCGGGCGCATAGGCGGCGAAGGCGGCGAACGTCTGGTTGAGCGTCTCGGCCCGTGCGGTGCCCGCGGAAACCAGCAGGCACGCCAGAACGGTCATCACGATCACGAAACGAGTACGATTCATTGTTAGCCCTTTCCAAGGCAGTACGTCACACGTCATTCACATGCACTAGTCGTTACGTCACCACGGGGCTTGTCCCCGTGGAACGATGATTCGTCACTAGCCGCCG
>CAZVEV010000208.1:0-10906 GCA_964625865.1 uncultured Planctomycetaceae bacterium
TCGCTGTTTTCGGGCGAACCGAAGGTTCGCGTGCTGGCCAAGCAGCGCCGGCTGACGCGGGAGATATTTGACGGCCCGAACTTGGGCCAGGAGCGTGAAGCATGAAACTCGTGCGACGACGACGCAAGCTCCGTGAGATCCTGACCGACGAAACCGGGCAGGCGACCGTCGAGTGGATGCTGGTGCTGTTGGCCTTCATCATCCCGATGATCGTGATCCTGAACATGCTCCTTAACACGCTGATAGTTCACTACCGTTTGGTGACATTCTTGGAGACGCTGCCGTTCCCCTAACGGATCGAGGGAACGTGCGGAATCGAGTGGAAATCGATCCGTATACGAGGAATGTGATATGTTGAAGGCTGTTGGCAGAAAGCTTCGGGCGTTGCACAGAGATGAGCAAGGCGCCGACATGGTCGAGTACATCCTGATCGTAGCCGCGATCGCGCTGCCGGTTCTGGCAGTGGTGATCTGGTTCTGGAAGGACATCTCGACCTGGGCGTACCAGCTCTGGAACAGTGCAAAGGACCAGGAAGGCGCCAGCCCCGGCGATTTCTAAGCCCAAGGCCGCTGTATGCGGCCCCTGAGGCAGATTAGCCGAACGGAATTAGGCATGCGTGGATATGCTGTACTGGCCATGCCTGAGATCGGCTTGGGAATGTGGGCGTACGGTGTATTGGCGGTGGCCCTGGTGGTCGCGTCGATTACCGACGTTCGCGAAGGCAAGGTGCTTAACGTTGTGACGTACCCTGCCATCGTGATCGGCCTGATCGGGCACGCGCTGGTCGGCGGGCTCGGCCCCGGAGAGGACCCGGGACTGGGCCTGCTCGGCTCGCTGAGCGGCTTTGCGGTGGGATTCGGCCCGCTGCTGGTCGCCTGGCTGGCCGGCGGTATCGGCGGCGGCGACGCCAAGTTGATGGGCGCCGTCGGCGCGCTGACCGGTTGGCGGTTTACCCTGGCGGCCATGTTCTACGGCTTTGCCGTTGCCGGTGTCATGGCCGTTGTGATCATGCTCAAGCGGCGGATCACACGAGAGACGTTGGCTCGCATAATGCGCTGGCTGTATCTGGTGTTCACGCCGGCCAAGCCGGCGGACCCGGCGACCGAAGAGAGCCCAAAGCTCCCGTTCGGGCTGGCGCTGTGCATTGGTTCGGCCATCGCCCTGGTGGACGTGCTCTGCAGCGGTGCGGTGGCCCCGAGACTCTGGATCGGGATATAGTGCCATGAACAGTGTAACGCAGGAACCAAAGTCCCCCCGCCGGTGGATCTATCGCCTTGTCGTGTGGACGGTCGCCCTGGCGCCCCTGGTCGGCGGGTGGGCGTTTGTTCGCACGGCGCGGAACGCTCCGCCGGAGGCCTGGCTGCTCCGGGCGCTGAGCAGTCCCCTGTCGGTCACCTGCGGGCTGATCCTGTGGGCCGCGGTGGTGGGGGTGGTGGTGCTCGGCTCGCTCATGTGGCACGCCGGGGCCGCCGAACGCGCCAAGCGGAAGGGCAGCGGGGAGGCCGGCACGGTGATCCTGGAGTTCGCCATGTGCCTGCCGTTCATGCTGATGCTCACCCTGGTGCTGGTCCAGGCCTCGCTGCTGATGGGAGGCAACATCTGCGTGCACAACGCGGCGTACCTGGCGGCCCGCGCGGCGATCGTGCAGATCCCGGCGTATCGCAGCGAGAACGAGCCGTGGAACGTGCTGGAGGTCCCGAGGGTCTCGGGCAAGTACGTGGAGATCACCGCCGCGGGCGTCTGGGGCGTCATGCCCGTCTCCTATGGCGGGACGGACATTGCCGAGGAAGACACGCAGGTGCTGTCCAGTGCGCTGGCGAAGTTCGTCACGTCCTACGGCGGGCATCGCCCGGGCTGGGTCGACGGGTATCTCGGCAGGAAGCTGTACTACGCCCAGGAGAACACCTCCGTGTACGTCCTGCCCCCGGACGACGGGCTGGAGTACGGAAAGCAGGAAGACATCACGGTGAAGTTGTCGCACAAGTTCTACATGGCCGTGCCGTTCGTGGCGAGGCTGTTTCGGGCGTTGGGCGACGACGACGTGGTGGACCTGACCGCGCCGGCGAACGAGTACGCCATGATGATACGCACCTCGTGTACGCTGACCAACGAGGGCGTGCAGAGTTACGTGGAAGAAGAAATGAACGAGGACCCGTCGTAGGGCCCACCCGGGCGCCGCGGGACCGGAACTGACGGAAGGTCGGAAAGCGTTAATGCGGAAACACGGGACAGACGTGGCGGGCGTTGGACTGCCCGCAGGGACGAAGATCGGCAAGTACGAGATCCTCGAGCGATACGCCATGGGCGGACAGGCCGTCGTCTACAAGGCCTACGACTCCCTGCTGGACAGGAACGTGGCGATCAAGCAGATCTCCACCCACCTTGCCGAGGACGCCCAGTTTATGGAGCGGTTCCGCAAGGAGGCGCAGATCCTGGCCAAACTGGGCGCCGAACAGCCCTGCATCGTGACGATTCACGACCTGATTGAAGACGAGCACGGTCTGTTCATCGTCATGGAGTTTGTTGCGGGGCACAGCCTGGCGACGATCATGGCCGACACGAACGGCCCGACGGAGACCAAGGCCGCCCTGCAGATTCTCTGGCGGCTGGCGGGGGCCTTGCACGCGGTCCACAGCGCGGGGATTGTCCATCGCGACATCAAGCCGGGCAACGTGATCATCGGCGAGGGCCTCTGGCCGACGATCATGGATTTCGGCGTGGCCGCCAGCGTGACCGGCCAAACCTCCATGGTGCTCGGCACGACGCGGTACATGGCGCCCGAACTGTTCAACGGGAGCATGGTCGACGGACGGGCCGACATGTACTCGCTGGGCTTCGTCATGTACGAGCTTCTGCTGGGCAAGCCGAAGTTCGACGAGATGTTCGCCGACGTCGTGCGCGACCCGCGCAGCGCGACGATGCGCTGGATGAAATGGCACGGCAACGCCGCGGTCCAGGCGCCGCTGCTGCACGAGGTCAATTCGAGCATTCCGGTGGCGCTGTCGTACATTGTCGCCCGCATGATCGCCAAGGACCCCGAGGAACGCTTCGAGTCCATGGAGGAACTGGGCAAGGCGATCAAGGGCGCCTTCTCGCCGCGAGGTCGTGGCGGCGGCAAGGCCGTGATCATCGCCCCGCCCGCGTCGATGATGAGAGGCGCAGGGATCGCCGCGGGCGAAGGCGGCCAGGACGAACTGGAAATCGACACCGACGACGGGGTGTCCCTCGACCCCGAGCCGACCGTCCGCCTGCCCAAGAGCACGCTGTCGCTGAAGACCAAGCTGATCCTCCTGGGCGTCGCCCTGACCAGTCTGCTCGTGGTGTTCATCGTCTACTCGGCCAAGCAGGCCGAGAAACGCGCCGCGTTTGAAGCGAGGGTCAACCGCCTCTACAAACCCATCGCCGAGAGCTATCGAAACGAGGAATGGCAGGCGACGGTCGACAACTATGCGTTGATGGTCAAGGCCGCCAAGGCCGAGGGCGGAGCCCCCATCGCCGAGACCCTGCAACTGGCCAAGGGGCGAACGCTCCAGAGGCTCTCCAACGGTCATCTCGCCGTCAACGAGCAAGAGATGAACTGGGCCGGCGCCTTCAAGGCCGCCGAAGAGGCCAAGACCTCCCTGGAGGACCTCGAAGAACGGTTTGCCGCGGATGTTGCCGACAGCAAGGCGTTCGACCTCTGGATCAACAATATGTCCGAGGATATCAAGGACTTCCGAAGGAAGTACCTGAAGGTCCGGACGTTTGTCGAGTTCGACAGGAGGATCACCCAGGCCATTGCCAAAGGGGAGTACCAGTTCGCGTTGGAGCAGATGGAGCCGGAGCAGTTGAAGGCACGCGAGCTGATCCTGGGCGACGAGGAACGGGCCAAGCTCGCCAAATACCGCAAGACGATCAAGGAACACATGTTCATGGATGCGTTCCGGAAGATCGCCTCCGGTGCCGAGGCCCTCAAGGCCCGGGGCGAGCGGGACAAGGCGAAGATCGAGTTCACCAAGGCCCTGGAGATGATTCGTTCGGACGAGGCCGTCGCGATCCTGCCCGAGGCCGATCGGAAGAGCATCGAACAGCAACTGACGACCAAGATCGCCGCGATCGACGACGTCCAGAAGGTCGCCACGTTGAAGCGCAACCTCGCGGTGGCCGTCAAGAACGGCGACCCGGCGGCGATCGTCAGGGCCATCGACATCCTGGTCGCCCATCGGCCCGGTCACCCGGACAACAAGGCCCTGATCAAGCAGAAGAACGACATCATCGTCAACGAGGACCGGAAGAAGCTTCTCGCGGACGCCAAGGACGGCAGGCCCAGCCGGATCATACCGAAACTCAAGGCCTGGCTGGCCAAGCATCCGGGCGATGCGGCGGTCAAGGCCCGCCTGGACGAACTGGAGCAGGGCCTCGACCTTGCCGCCCGCGTCCGAGCGGCCAAGAACGCCTACTCCATGCGAAAGTGGGCCGACGCGATTCCCCTGCTCAAGGCCTTGTACAAGTACAACGCCGCCGACACGGGCATGGAGAGGCAGCAATTGCGTGACATGGTGGCCGAGTGCGAGATCCAGATCCTGTGGGGCGAGGCCGAGGCGCTTCGCGAGGCGAAGAAGTATGCCGAAGCGATCCGCAAGTACGAAGAGGTCCTCCAGAGGCGGCCGGAATGGCGCGAGAAGATCATGCGCCTGGTCGACGGGATGACCCAGACGCTGAAGTATGACAGTTCGATGGCCGCGGCCAAGGACGCGTTCGCCCGCAAGCAGTATCCCCAGGCGATCACGCATGCCAAGATCGCCAAGGAGATCCGCCCGACGTCGGTCGAGGCGATCATGATCATCACGAACTCGCGTTACGAGCAGCAGATGGCCCAGGGGCGGGCGCGGGAAGAGCAGAAGGACTACAAAGGCGCTCTGGCGTACTACACGATCGCCTACGGAATCAAGAAGGCGCCCGAGGCCAAGCAGAAGATGGAAGACATGAAGTCGAAGATAGCGGGTGGCACGCCGTAGGTCCGGCCCGGCCGGGCCGGAAACGGCGCGTTACCTGGCGTCACGGGCCCCGGTGATGGGGCGTGACGCCGGAAGGTGTACCATGGCAAACGGTGGCGAGACGACGGCAGGGCTTTCGGGCCGGCGGTCGGGGGGGCGGGCCAGGCGCGGCGGACAGGTGCTTGTCCTGGCCCTCATCGCCATGACCATGCTCGTCTCGCTGTTGTTCTACGTCTACAACCTGGGCGACCAGGTCTCCAGGCGCCTCTCACTTCAGAACGTAGCCGATTCGGTGGCCGTCAGCGGCGCCGACACGATGGCGCGGTGCATGAACGTCGTGGCGATGAACAACGTGGCCGAGTCGCGCGCGATCGCGCTGGTGGCCGTGCTGGACGGCATACCGCTGGCGTCGGAGATGGCGTATGCCGAACTTCGCGCGTGGCGCCAGGGGCTCGATGACGTGATCGCGCCGATGCGAGGGGAGGCGGCGTTGTCGGGCGACGCGCGGGGGAAGATCCTGGAGGGGATCGAGGCGTTGAAGAACAGGCTCCTTACCCAGGAGAGGAAGATCGAGCCGATCCTCGCGATCCGCAGGACCATCGAGGCCGCCACCACCTGGTCGCTGCGCGGCACGGGCGGGGCCCCGCCGCACGGCAGCCTGTGGCGTACGGCAGTGACGGCCGACGAATTCAGCCAGGCTACCGTCGCCGCCGCCGGCGTGCTTGCCCAGGCCAACGCCGTGCGATTTGCCGAGGACAACTTCGGCCAGGCGACCGCCGATTCGGCGGCGTTCATCGTGCCCGTCCTGCCGATGCTTCCCGCCCATCGCGGCCAGTTGGCGGACTTCAGCGCCCCGCTGCGCCAGCACCTGAGAGTTGATCTTGAGGCCGCGTCGATGTCGGTGGGCAACGGACACGGCGGGGCGATCCCTCACGCGAAGTGGCCGTATCGACTGGGGCCCTGGGCGCGGCTGCTGCACTATCCCGACCGGTACTGGGCATCGAACGACCGTTTCCAGGACTGGTTTCGCCAGCGGGACCCCGACTACTGGACATACCACGGCAGGAAGAAGCGCGGGTGGCGCCGGACGTGGGGCATCACCGTGCCCGTCGGACCGCGCCAAACCCGTACGGTGACCCGGACGGTCACGGTCAGGCCCAGCGCGGGACGCGAGGGACGCCGCATTGTCGGCCCCTCCGCCGGCGGGGGACGGGCCGGACGCGCCGCATCGAGGGGATACGGCCCGCAGGCGCCCCGCGAGGGCGGGACATTCACGAGGACGTACACGCGGAGTTGGCAGCCGACGAAGCACGTGGTTCGCGGGTATACGACGTTCGGCCCGTACGAGTGGGCCAAGACGTGGATCAGCGGCTATGCATTCGACGACCTGTCCGACTCGCGGTTCAGCGAGTACTACGAGACGATCACGGCCCCGAAGTTGAACTACATCTTCGGCCCGCTGAACCCGAAGCTCGCGACGATCCACTACCCGCACTGGGTCATGGACATCACCGAGGCGCGGAAGGAGACGGACGCGGCGGGCAATACGATTCGCAAGGTTCGCACGCGATACTACTATCTTGAGGTGATCTCCGGCTCTCGGGAGGGCTCGGCCGGCTGGGAAGCCTCCATCGCCAGCGACAACCTGGGCGATCCGGTGACGAAGGACTACGGTGGGTGGGTCTCCCCCGAGGCGCTCAAGAGCAAGGCCTTTGGGGGCTCGGCCCTTCAGGTCAAAGGGCCCACGCAGGTCGGCGTCCTGCCGATGTGGCGTTTCACGGCCGAGGGCAAGGAACAGATCATCAACCCGGACGGCACGCTGAAGGACGAGCGGCCGGTGTACTTCACGTGGTACTTCATTTTCGGCGGCGTGGACACCGGCGGGGAGGCCGAGATATCCAACCCCGCCAACTGGGACAGCCACGACGAGCCTCCGGCGCCGATGATCATGGATTACACCGAGGACGACACGGGCAGCGGCCCGGACCCGGACTACTATGACGACGACCCGGACGTGGGCGTCAGGCGAGAGCACTTCGCCTATCTGTCGGTGGTGCGGACGGGCACGCACTCGGCGGCCTGGAGCCAGAAGTTCAAGCTGTCGAATCCTACGAACTCGATCTATACCGTTGCGCAAGCTAAGATATTCAATAACAGTAGCTGGGACCTGTGGACGCAGGACTGGCAGGTCCAGTTGAGCCCGGTCAAGGACTGGGGCGACTGGACCGCTCGCCTGGACGAGGGGCTCGCCGACGTGCCCCTGACTGAGGGCATGGTACGCACCGACGACCTGACCAGGGCGCACCGATTCATGGCGGCCTGGCCACCCGCGATGGCGGACATGAGTATCAATCACTGACCGACGAAAGGGCCGGGAGCCCGAGCGACATGAAGAACACACGACAGCCAAACGTTGCGAGGCGGCGAGCAAGGCGGGGCGGACAGGTGCTGGTTTTGGCCATCATCGCCATGACCATGCTCGTCTCGCTGCTGTTCTACGTCTACAACCTTGGCGACCAGGTCAGCCGGCGCCTCTCGCTCCAGAACGTTGCCGACTCGGTCGCCGTCAGCGGGGCCGACACGATGGCGCGGTGCATGAACGTTGTGGCGATGAACAACGTCGCCGAGTCTCGTGCGATCGCACTGGTGCCGGTGATGGACGCGATACCGCTGTCGTCGGAGATGGCGTACTACGAATTGCGCGCGTGGCGTGAGGGGATGGAGAAGACGCTGAACGGGATGAAGGGCGAGGGGGCCCTGAACAGTGCCGTCAAGCGAAAGGTCATGGAGGGCATGGGGTCGCTGTTTGGCCGCCTCCAGACGCAGGAGAACACGATCAAGCCGGTCCTCGATATGCGCAGGCTGATCGAGGGGGCCACCACGTGGAGCCTCCGCGGCGTCGGCGGGGCGCCGCCTCACGGGACGCTGTGGCAGACCGCGGTGACGCTGGACGAGGTCAGCCAGGCCACCGTCGATGCCGCCGGCGTGCTCGCCCAGGCCAACGCCGTGCGATTCGCTTACGACAACTTCGGCGAGGCGGTGGACGTCTCGGCCTACATCGTGCCCGTCCTGCCCAAGCTGCCTGCCCACCGGACCGAACTGGCGGACTTCAGCCCCGTGCTGCGACAGAAGCTTCGCGTGGATCTCGAGGCGGCCTCCATGGTCGTTGACAACGGCAGCGGCGGGGCGATTCCGGATGCGGTCTGGCCGTATCGCCTGGGCCCCTGGGCGCGATTGCTTCACTATCCGGACCGCTACTACGTCAACGACGACCGGTTCCGCGACTGGTGGCACCAGCAGGAGCCGGACTGGTGGCAGTACCACGGGCGAAAGAAACGAGGCTGGCGCAGGCCTTGGGGCATCCGCGTGCCGGTGGGTCCGCGTCGCACCGGGACCCGCAAGCCGCGCGAGGGCCGGCGGATCAGCGGCCCGTCGGCGGGCGGTGGCCGCGCCGGCAGCGCCGCCGGACGAGGGCACGGCGCCCACCAGGGCGGAACGTATTCATGGCAGCCGACCAAACTCATCGTCCGCGGCTACACCACGTTCGGGCCCTATGAATGGGCCAAGAGCTGGATCACCAGCTACGCCTTCCACGCCCTGAACGACTCGCGATTCCGCGAGTATTACGACACGCTGAGCACGACGAAGCTGAACTACATCTTCGGCCCGATCAACCCGAAGCTCAAGACGATCCACTACCCGCACTGGATAACCGATCTGAACGAGGCGCGGAAGGAGACGGACGAGAACGGCAATGCGATTCGCAAGGTCCTGACGCGGTACTACTACATCGAAGTGATCTCGAAGAAGCCCGAGGGCTCGCCCTCCTGGGAATCGTCGATCACCAGCGACAATCTGGGCGACCCGGTGGCCAAGGAGTTCAGGGGGTGGGTCCGCCCCGAGGACCTCAAGGGCAAGGTCTTCCGCGGAGCCCAGCAGGTCACGGGTCCCGAGCAGGTGGGCGCCTTGCCGATGTGGCGGTTCAAGGCCGAAGGCAAGGAGACGATCCTGAATCCTGACGGCACGGTCAAGGACGAATGGCCGGTGTACTTCTCGTGGTACTTCATCTTCGGCGGGGTCGACACCGGCGGCGAGACCGACATCTCGAATCCCGCCAACTGGGACCAGTTTGACGAGCCGCCGGCGCCGATGATCATGGACGGGTCTGAAGAGGATGACGGCAATACGGATGCCGACCCGACGGGCAACCGCAGCGACAGCGACGAACCCTACTACAGTGACGACCCCGATATCGGCGCGAGGCGCAGATACTTCTCGTATCTCTCGGTCGTCCGATCCAGTTCGAAGTCGGCCGTCTGGGGCCAGAAGTTCCAGTTGTCCAATCCCACCGGCTCGATCTACTCGATGGCGCAGGCGAAGATCTTCAACAACTGCAGTTGGGACCTGTGGACGCAGGACTGGCAGGTGCAGTTGACGCCCATCGTTGACTGGGAGGACTGGACGTACCGCCTGGGCGCCGGCAGTTCGGACGTCGGGCTGACCGAGGGCATGGTGCGGGGCGAGGACGTGACGAGAGACTACGAGTTCATGTCGGCGTTCCCGCCGGCGATGGCCGATATGTACATGAACCACTAGCGGACGCGGAGCAACGCGGCCAGGGTGAGACAATGAACAGGCAACAGAGACGACGGCGAAGCGACCACGGAACGGCGCTGATGGAAATGGTGATGATCATTCCGTTCATGGCCATGCTCATCGGCCTGACGTTCTTCTTCGGCTGGACCATGGCCAACCGACTGCACGTTCGCGAGTCGAGCCGGTATGCGGCGTGGCACCACGCCCGTACGGGCCAGGCCGTCGGGTCCACGGCGCTGAATGACAGGTTCTACGACAACCGCGGGCAGGACATCGGCATGACGCGGGGGTTGGGCACGGAGGAGACCGTAAACGACCTGATAGCGGCGGCCGGCACGTACGGCAACCTGCACGCGGAATTCGCGGACTCTGTCATCTGGAACCGAGGCCAGTTGGGCCGAACCGTTAAGGTCCATGCGAGGTTCCCCTCGGACGTGGGGCTGTATCGTCGTTTCCAGGGGCGATTGAGGAGTTACCACGCACGCGACGGCAAGCAGTGGCGGCGCGAGGACGACCTGACGCCCGAGCAGGACGTGACCGACGTATTCCTCATGAGTCTGGACAATCAGCTTCAGTCGCTGGAATCGAGCGGGTCGAGACTGGCCAAGGTCATGCGCGTGACATACTTGAACAAGTGGGGCGCCTGGCCGCACTAACCGAACGGCGGGCGACGTATGAACGAAACGACTGGTCAGGATGCGGGGGAGTCTACAGAACAAACGGCCCCGAACGCGCCGTCGTTGGTCCGTTGGGTTCTTGGTCTGACCGTGTTGGGCCTGGCGGTCTGGGCCGCACTGGCGATTCACTACAGGTACGAGGACCTGTTCCAGCCCGACCGCGAGCCCCCCGAGCGACGCCCCCTGCGCCTGACGACCACGCGCCGGGCCGCGCCAACCACTCGGCGCGTGCGGCGGCGCGTGCGGCGACCTGACGGGCCCGCCCCGGGCCGGACGCCCGCGTCCAGACCTGCCGCGCCGGACATGGTCAGCGCCATCACCCGGGCGCTTGGCGCGGTCGATCTTCCCGAGATGAATCGCGATCCGGGCAGGCTGGCCCCGCCGGCCAAGGCGGTCCGCCTCTGGGCCAGGCGACAACAGACGCCCGGGAGCGTGCAGGAGTTCGGACGGTATGAGTTTGCGGGCACCGATGAAGAAGCGGCCTCGCATTATCTGGGCCTGCTGCTCGATGAGGGCTACGACTGCCACAATGACTCCCGCCCGGCAGACGGCCCCATACGACTTGAATTTCGCAAGGATCAAACCTATGCGGGCGTAACCTTGCGGAAAGACCCGCGAAATGCGAAAATGGTTCAGATAAGCGTGGTCGTGCTGACC
>CAZVEV010000209.1:0-10905 GCA_964625865.1 uncultured Planctomycetaceae bacterium
GACATCGGCGACCAGATCGCCGCCACCATCAAGGACTTCGCCGCACTGGGAGTGCAGTGCGCTCTTACCGAACTCGATGTCGACGTGATCTCGCGCAGGGCCTACTGGAACCCGAAGACCCGCCCCGAGGCGATCAAGCAGAACCCGTACGTCGACGGCTGCCCGGCCGACGTCCTGACCAAACAGGCCGAACGTTACGGAGCGGTCTTCGACGCGGTGATGGCCAATCGCAAGCACGTGGACCGCGTCACGTTCTGGGGCCTGACCGACAAGCATAGTTGGCTGAACAACTGGCCGTGGAAGCGCGTCAACCATGGCCTGGTGTTCGATCGCAACGCCAAACCCAAGCCGGCCTTCGGCGCGATAGCCAAAGCCCTCAGCCGACGGTGATCGAGCCCCTTATACCGATTGCGATGAGTAAGTGTGCTCGACAGCGGGCGAAGGAGGTCTCTGCAACTCAGCGCGGAATTATCGGGGGACGCCGTACAGGCCTTCGCGGCACACAGCCCTCAGGGATGCTCTGATTCGCCCGGATCGGACAGCACCTCTCGAACCCCTGTACGGCGTCCCCCGATAATTCGCGAAGGCCTGTACGGCGTCCCCCGATAATCAACGGCGGGCGGTGTCCGTTTGCGCTGTTGCATCGTCGCGCCGAAGCGTTACGATACCGCACATGGCCGCCAAAGATAACGCGATGACCTACAAGGACGCCGGCGTGGACATCGACGCGGGCGAGGATATGGTCCACCTGATCCGCCCGATGGTCAAACGGACGTTCGGGCCGCGAGTCATGGGCTCGTTCGGGGGCTTCGCGGGGCTGTTCCGCCTCGACTACAACGAGAAGCTCTTCAAGCAGAACTTCACCGATCCCGTGCTCGTGGCGTGCACCGACGGGGTGGGCACGAAGCTCAAGGTCGCCTTCGCCACCAAGACGTTCGACACCGTCGGGATCGACCTGGTGGCCATGAGCGTCAACGACCTGATCTGCTGCGGGGCCGAGCCGCTGTTCTTCCTGGATTACCTCGCGGTGGGCAAGCTGGCCCCGCGGCGAATGGCCGACATCGTCCACGGGATCTCCGACGGGTGCCTCCAGAGCGGGTGTGCCCTGCTCGGAGGAGAGACCGCGGAGATGCCCGACTTCTACAAGCCCGCGGAGTTCGACATGGCCGGCTTCTGCGTGGGCGTGGTGGAGAGAGGCAAGCTGATCGACGGGTCGAACGTCGAGCCGGGCGACGTGGCAATCGCGCTGGCCAGCAGCGGCCTGCACTCCAACGGATACGGCCTGGCGCGGCGGGCCCTGCTGGGACGCGGCCGCTACAAGGTCACCGACCGCCCGGCCGAACTCGAAGGCGCCTCGGTGGGCGAGGAACTGCTCCGCCCGACGCGGATCTACGTCCGCAGCGTCATGTCGGTGCTCGAGAACTACCGCGTCAAGCGCGTGGTCAAGGCGATGGCCAACATCACCGGCGGCGGGCTGGGGGGCAACCTGCCCCGCGTGCTGCCCGACGGGCTGACCGTGCGGATCAAGCGGAACAGTTGGCACGTCCCGCCGATCTTCAAACTCATCGCCGCCCGCGGCCCGGTCGACCCGATCGAGATGTCGCGCGTGTTCAACATGGGCATCGGGTTCGTGATGGTCGTCTCGCCGCACTTCGCCACCTCCATCATGACCCGCCTCCGTAAGGCCGGCGAGCGATGCTGGGTGCTCGGAAAGATCCGCAAGGGCGGCCCCGAGATCATGTGGGCGTGACGGAAGGGAATAGGCAGCAGGCAGTAGGCAATAGGGGACCGCTGGTCCGCAATCCAGTCACTTCGCCGTCGGCCCCACACAGTAGACGTACCGCGGTGTGCGAATGAAGAGTCTGCCCCCCGCCGCGGAGATCGACGAGTAGCACGTGCGCTCTTTCAGCTCGATCTTGGCCAGTTGTTTGAACGTGTCGCCGGCCTGCACGACGAAGACCTCCCCGGACATGCTCATGAGGTATATCTTCCCATCGGCGCCGGTCGGCGAGCAGCGAAACTCGCCCGACGCCTTGAGCTTGGTCACCCAGATCAGCGTGCCCTTGGCCTGGTCGAGGCAGGCCAGCGTCCGCTTGGCGCCGTTGAGCAGGTAGACCCTGCCCCGGTAGACCAGCGGACTGCACGCGTCGGTCGAGTGCTTCTCGTGCTTCCATTTGACGATCGCGTCGGTCATCCGCCCCGTACCGGCGGGCTCGAGGCAGTACAGCCCGCGCCACCTCGCCCTCCCGACGTAAACCCGCTTCCCATCGGTCGCCGCCGACGAGACCGTCCGCTGCCAGACCTCGCGATTGACCGGCGAGAACTCCCACCGCCACAGCTCCTTGCCCGTCGCCGCGTCGTGACCGGTGACGTACTCCCCGCCGTGCAGGACGATCTGCTTGCGCCCGCCCGGGGCGCAGGGCATGGGGGTGGCGTACGACTCGTCGCCCTCGTCGTCGGCGTCGGACGGACGCACGTGGCGCCACAGGACCTTGCCCCTCTCCGGGTCGATCGCCAGCAAAAACGACTCCAGCGGCGCCTTGCGTTTGTCGGTCAGGCCGGTCTTGTTCTCCGCGTCATACCGCCCGGGCTTGCGGTTCTGGAGCACGACCACGTACAGCCGTCCGTCGTACAGCAGCGGGCTCGATCCGTAGCCCCACTTGATGATGAACCGCCCGTATTCGGCTTCCAGTGAGCGCATCCACCGCCGCCTGCCCCTGAGGTCGAAGGCGACCAGGTCGCCCGTGCCGTAGAGGAAGTAGACGTACTTTCCGTCGGTGACCGGCGAGGGCGAGGCCGCATTGTGCCTGCCCGCTCGGAACTTGACCGCCTTGCCCGCCTTGTTCGACCAGAGGATCCTGCCCGTCTTGACGTCCAGGCACACCGCCAGCAGGTCGCCCCCGGGGGTGACCGACGTGGTGAACACGCGATCGCCCCAGACGATCGGCGTTGCGGCGCTGGGGCCGCTCATGCGCGTCGCCCAGGCGATCCCGTCGCTCCTGCTCCACGTGACGGGCAGGTTCGTTTCGTCAGTGCTGCCGTTGAAGGCGGGCCCGCGCCACTGCGCCCAGTTCTCCCCCGCCGACGCGACCCCAGCGAGCATCGCCGACACCAGTCCCAACGCACCCAACAACCGCCCCGCCATAAGATATCCCATGTATCGCACGTTCATTCGCTCCGTTCTTCCGGACGCCATTACTTCGTACTGTCCTTCGCCTTGGTGCGATTCTTCTTCCTGCCGCCCTTGCCCTTCTCGCCGCGACCCTGGCGCTGACGGGCCTTCATTTCCGTCGCATTGCCCTCGTCGCCCTGCTGCTTCATCCACTCGTCGAGCTTGGCGCTCAGGGCCGCCTTGACCTTCGCGCAGGCCGGGTCGGCGGCAAGGTTGTTCAACTCGAACGGATCCTTGACGATGTCGTACAGTTCCTCGGCCGGGCGATGCTGGTACATGTTGACCAGCTTGGCGATCTTCTGGTCCGTCTTGGCCGCCGCCACCCACGAACGCCAGTACTTCGCCCCATCCGAGACGATCAGCGTGTTGCGGAAGGCGATCTTGTGGTTCAGGTTGCGGATGTACTTGTGCGTCTCGCTGCGGACCGAGCGGACGGGATAGCAGGCCGAGCCGGCGATGATGCCCCGCGTAGTGTGGGCGCCGTAGACGTAGTCGCTGTGTTTGTCGGTCTTGCCCAGCAGGACCGGAAGGAAGCTCCGCCCGTCCAGGCCGTCGATGGGCTTGCCCCCGGCCGCGTGGACCAGCGTGGGCACCACGTCGACGTATTGCACCATCGCGCGGGCGACCGAGCCGGCCTTGACGCGCCGAGGCCAGCGGACCACCAGTGCCGTCCGCAGGCCCACGTCGTAACACGTCCACTTGCCGTGCGGAAGCTGCGCCCCCTGCTCGGAGGTGTAGATGAAGACCGTGTTGTCGGCCCGTCCGGAGGCGGCGACCATCTTCATCGCCTCGCCGACCTCGCGGTCGAAGTCGGTGATCTCGGCATAGTAGCAGCACAGCGCCTGGCGCGTCTCGGGCGTGTCGGCGATGTACGGCGGCAGCGTCAGCTTCTTCGGGTCGTACGCCGACGCGTCGCCGGCCTTCCACGGCAGGTGCGGGCTGTTCGAGGTGACGATCAGGCAGTACGGCTGGGTCTTGTCGCGATTGACGAACTCGCCGCGGTTCTTGACGGTCTCGAACGGGAACGAGGCGGCCGGGCCGAAATGCTTCTTGCCGGACAGCCCCACGCGATAGCCCAGCGCCTTGAGGTAATGGACGATGCTCTTCGTGCCGTCGTACACGCGGCTGTGATTGGGGTACGCCCCGTTCCGCACGGGGAAGATGCCCGTGTACAACTGCTGCCTGGTCGGGGCGCACATCGCGGTGGCGGTGAAGCACCGCGTGAATCGCATGCCCTGGCCGGCCAGCAACTGGTCAGGGTAACCTCCCACGGATACCGCGGGGCGTGGACCCCTGTCAGGAACATCTGGCGGGATGAGACCCGCACACCCTTCGGCGGAACCGGAAACGCGCTGGGACAGGCCGAGACGGTAAGCCACAGGTGCTTGTCGGTCGGCTTGAGCACGAACGCCATCTTCCCTTTGTTCCACAGGGGGCTGTAGCGTGCCCTGCCGCCGGCGTCAACGGCCACGATGCACGCCCGCCAGTCGGAGTGGAGGGCCGGGTCATGGATGCCCTGGAAGTCGACGGCGATCTCTTTGGCGCCCTGGGCGGCGTTGAGACGGACGATGTTGTATCCGCCCCACCTGGGCGCTTCAGCGTTGGAGATCCGGTAGCGATTCGCGTGTCCGTACACGGGATACACGAAGCTCACCTCGGGCATGCCGTACTTGCTCTGGATCGGATACCGCTCGATGAAGTCGCAGGTGACCATGCGGGCGGCGTACTCGCCGAAGAAGTCGCCGAACCCCTTGATGCCGTTGGCCCACAGCCCTTTCTTCTGGCCCAGCCGGGCGATGGTGTGGAAGGCCGTCGCGTCGGCGGGGCTGGACAGGCATCCGGCCACTGCCTGGATCCCGTAGCCCCAGTTGGGATTGTCACCGAGGACGAACAGCCAGAGAGACGACTGGTATCCCATGGTCATCACGTAGCGCCAGGGATAGCGGAAGTTGCCGTTGAACATCTGCAGTTCGCCCGGCAGAGCGGTGTGCTGCCCGGCGTTGCACATGGTTTCGGCCTCCGCGCCCCAGCCGCCAAGCGGCTGGCCGTGGAAGAACTCGTGCCCGAAGATGATCGGGCTGCAGTCGCCGATGCCGCAATGGCCCCAGCCCCCGGCTGCCCGCGCGCGGTGCACGTGGATGACGTATTTCTTGTTGGGCCCGCCGCGGCGCCAGTACGGCATGGAGGCGCCGGCGGCCTCCACGTAGGTCCAGAAGTTCTCGAGATACTCGGTAACGCTCTTGCGGTAGAGGTTTTGGGCCTTGACCTTGTCCGGCTGGATCCAGTTCGGTGGCTTTCCCCAGTGTTTGGGGCGGGCGATGATGTGGTAGTTCGGCGTTTCAACCACCACGCTGACGCCCCCCTCCCCGATGCCCCACCGGGGGTACTTCGAGCCTCTGGGCACTTCGAGTCCGTTGAACTTCGGCATGGGGCCGTCCCAGGCGTTCCACGCGAAGTTCACCTTGGGCCCGACGCGGTCCTCGCCGGACACCGTTGCATAGAGCTTGGGGAAGGCCTTCTCCCATGTCTCCTGAATGAAGGCGTGGTCCTCGGGGCTGATCATTCGGCTGACGTGCCCGTAGTCAATGACGCACCTCTGCTCGCCATTTTCCAGGCGCAGGACGGCGGCGGGGATGAGGACGTCGTTGGGGTCGGGCTCGAGGGTCGACGTGCCGAAGCCCCTGAAGGCGACAAGGTGTGCCTTGAACATTTCGGGATCCGAGGCCGTCCAGTTTCGGCAGACGCCGGCCAGGGCTTCGGGGTCGTTCCGGCCCTTGTTTCGCGTCCAGGTCCGCAGCGGCGCGCCGGGAGGGACGTCAATGATATCCTGGCCCTTTCGCGGCCACCATTGCACCGTGCGGCGCTTGTAGCCGACGGCATCAGGTCCGCCTTCCTGCCGGACGGTGTTTCGGCCCACCCCGGGCACGAGCTTGGCCGGATACTTCAGGTATCTGTAGTAGTCGTGTTCCTCGGCGACCGCACCGCCTGGAAGGGCAAACAACGCCATGCAAATCAGGGTGTTCCTTTGTGCCACCTTCGTGCTCCTGCTCGGGACATGGCGCTTATACACTGCAGCGCGGGCCTGTTTCCAGCAGAATCGCGGCGGCTGCCGAGGCCCGCAGGTGCGCTGTTGTCCGAGCGGTCCGGGCCGAAGGAAGGCCGAAGAAACCCTTCGTGGAATACCGAGTTAGACCTACAATGATACCTGACGTCAGAGAATGGTAGTCACTTTCTTCTTGCAGGGAGACTTGCGGTGGCAATTGAGTGGTTTCTGTCGCGGCAACGTGGCCGGAGGGCATCAGTAGCGATCGCCGCGGCCTGCCTTGCGATATGGAGTGTCGTATTCCCGGCGACTCAGGCCGAGGCCGGATCGCTGGTGATCCCTGCCTGGTCGTTCGCCCGGGGCAACGGTCGGATCCATACCGACCCAGCCAACTACGCCGATGCCGGCCCCGTTGTCGTCAGCGGGCGGCGGGCGCCCTGGGGGTGGTCGATTGAATACGACGTCGATCTGCCCGTGGACGGCAAGTACACACTTCGGATTCGATACGCGGCGGCCGAGGCGCGGCCGGTGCAGGTCTTCTTCGACGGCCGGAATATCGGCAAGTGCTGCACCGGCGTGAGCCTGAGTTCGCCGTCCGCCGAGAAGCCCAACAGCCCCACGTCGAACAGCAGCGGCGCGAGGTGGGAGACGCTTCGTACGCGGTTCGGGGCGCCGGCCTCGCTGGCGCCGGTGAGGAATGGCACGGCCAAGGCAGGCAGGCACACGCTGGTGCTGACCCGCCGCGGACCGCTGCCCCACCTGGTGTCGCTGCGCCTGGAGACGTCGTCGGCCTTTCCGGTCGATTGGACGCCGCCCCGGTACAAGGTCCGGGACATCAACAGCATCCCGGCCGAACACCACAAGGCCTTCGAGCCGCCAGGCAACGTCAACGCCGCCGCGATGCGCAAGCCGGTCAAACCCGAGTCCAGAGGCCGGGCCGCCGGATCGCTGCAGATTCCCGCCTGGACATTCGATCGCGGAGACGCCCGCATCTACGCCAGCCCGGACCGCTATGCCGACGCCGGGCCGGCCGCCGGCAGCAAACCGCGACACACGGGCCGGGGCGTGGTCGAGTACGACATCGACTTTCCCGCCGACGGGGACTACACGCTTCACATCAGGTACGCGGCGGCCGAGGCGCGGCCGGTAGAGGTCTGGCTCGACGGCAAGTTCATGGGCATGGCCTGCGTTGGCGTGACCTTCGGCTCGGCGCCCTATGAGGAGCCGGTTGTATTCACGTCGAACAGCAGCGGTGCGATGAAGAAGTCCGAAGCGCTCCGCAGGCAGGACAAGCTCGTCAGGATGTCGGTCGTCAAGGGCAAGCATACGCTGAGGTTGGCCCGCAACGGTCCACTGCCCAATCTGGTCGCGCTGCGCCTGGACTCGTCGACGTCCTTTGGCAAGGGATGGAAGCAGCCCCCGCGAAAGATGCCACACTTCGACAGCGTCCCGGCCACGCAGCGCAGCGTCTTCCTGCCGCCGGACGCCGTGAGCATGGCGGCATTGCGGCTGGCCGTCGAGGATACAATCAAGACGTTCGGCCGGGAGTATCCGAAGGGCCCGGAGTATCTCAAGCGATTGGCCCGGTTCGAGGCCAAGCCCAGAACGGTCTGGTCCTCGCCGGGAGGCCGTGGGTTCGTGATGACCAGGACCTGGGCCGACGAGCAAGGCAAGCCCCCCGCCGAAAGGACCATCGAGGGCGAACTGGCGGCGTTGCGGCACGAGGCCATGCTGGCCCACCCGGCGCTGAAGTTCGACAAACTTCTGTTCGTCAAGCGACGGCCCTACAGGGGCCACATCTACGAGGACCACCACCAGAAGACCATGGGGGGAAGTCTTTGCATCCTCTCGCCGGTGTCTCCCGACGGCAAGGTCACGAGGGTGGCTCCCGAACTGGACGGCGGGTTGTTTAGCCGGTTCGACCTGTCGTTCGACGGGAAGAAGGTCGTCTTTGGATACAGGACCAAGGACAAGCCCTTCCGCATCTACGAGATCGGCATCGATGGCAAAGGCCTGCGGCAGTTGACCTCCCTCACCGACGCCGAGATCGAAGCGGCCAAGACCTGCGTGGGCAAGGCACGCAGCGCAAAGACCGACTTCCACGACACGGACCCGGTCTACCTTCCCAGCGGCAAGATCATGTTCGTCTCGACCCGCTCGATGCAAAACGTCTTCTGCTTCCCCGCCACGGTCACCAACCTGTACGTCATGGACGCCGACGGACGGAACATGCGACGCCTTTCGCACGGCCCGCTGACCGAGATGGGGCCCTGCCTGCTGGACGACGGCCGGGTCGCCTACACGCGATGGGAGTACGTGGACAAGGGGTTGGGCAACGGGCAGAGCCTCTGGGCGGTGCGTCCGGACGGCAGCGGGGTCGATCACGTATACAAGAACAGCGTGCTGAGGCCGTCGGGGATGCTGCACCCGCGCAGCATTCCGGGCAGCCGGCGCATCGTGACAGTCGGGAACCCGCACTGCGGGCGGGCCGGCGGGCCGGTCATACTGGTCGACAATCGCATCACGCGACGGGCGCCCGAGGCGATGACCTGCATCACACCCGAGATCGGCTACCCATGCATGTACACGGCCAAGTGGGACATGGGCTACTTTCTGGAACCTCACCCGTTCTCTGAGAAGTTCTTCCTCGTCTCTCACGTTCCCGGGGTGAAGGACAAGAAGACCCCCGCCAGGTACGGGATCTACGTGCTGGACGCGTGGGGCAACCGCGCCGAACTCTACCGGGACCCAGAGATATCCTGTTTCCAGCCAATCCCGCTCCGACCGCGCCGAAGGCCCGCCGAAATCGCCTCGTTCGAAACCCCCACAGGCAGACAGGCCCAAGCGGCCACCCTGTTCGTGCAGGACGTGTACGAAGGGATGACCGGTATCGAGCGCGGGCGGGTCAAATACGTGCGGGTGATGGGGGTCCTGCCGTGGCCCTGGAGCGAGAACGGGATGTTCCGGCTCGGCCTGGCGGGGAACGTCCATCGCAAGAAGGTTTACGGCCTTGCAGAGGTCCATGAAGACGGCTCGGCGCATTTCGCGGCGCCGGCCAGGGAGAACATCTTCTTCCAGGCGCTGGATGAGAACTTCATGGTGCTGCAGCACATGCCGACGTTCATCAACCTCATGCCCGGGGAGAACAGGGCCTGCATCGGCTGCCACGAACTGCGCAAGAAGGCCCCGAGCATGGCGCGAGGCCGGGTCGAGGCCATGACCCATCCCGTCCAAAGGCTTCTGCCGCAGCCGGGCGATACCGGGCCTCGCATGGTCCACTACGCCGCGGACGTCCAGCCGGTCCTGGACAAGCATTGCGTCGGCTGTCACAGCGGTGCCAACCCCAAGGGTCGCCTGGACCTGACGGGCGTGCCGACGGACACGTGGAACCGCTCTTACGAGAGCATTCTTGGCCGAGGTCTGGTCAGTTCGAGGCACTGCGGATTCGGCAGGTCGGGTTTTCGGCCGTCGCCGCCGCTGAGTTTCGGCTCTCACCTCAGCAAGCTGGCGGCGCGGATTCGCGAAGCCCCGTGCAAGGCGAAGATCACTCGCCAGGAGTTTGTCAGGATCGTGACCTGGATCGACGCCAACACTCCGTTCTACGGCACCTACAGGGGCAAGAGAGACCTCAAGGACAAGGACGATCCCGACTTCCGACTGCCGCCGCTGGCCGCAGGCGAGTGACAGGTGATCCGTCATCAGTGTGGGAAGCGAAGCGGCCGTAGCGTGAGGTCCTTCTATCTGGCTTTCACGTCGAAACAGTAGAGGTTGTCGTCGTAGCGGAGGTAGAGGCGGCCGCCGAAGACCACGGGGTGGGCCCAACTCTGGTTCTCCCCGGCCACGTTAAAGGTGCCCCTCATTGTCATCCCGTCGGGCGAGCACGTGGCCAGCCCCGCCAGGCCGTCCCTCTCGCTGTAGAGGTACAGCATGTTGTCGGCCCAGCAGAGCGAGCCCTTGCCCACGCCTCTGGCCGACCATTGCCTCTGGCCGGTCTTGAGGTCCAGGCACGCCCACTTGTTGGCGTGGCTGCCGTAGATGTATCCGTCGTGGATCACATACCCCCCGTGGTGACAGTCCATCTGCTCGGTCCGCCAGGCCACCTTGGCCGTCACCTTGCCGGCCGTGACCGACAGCTTCATGCAGATCCCGCCCTTGCCATACCCGACAGCCCAGAAGACGTAGCCGTTCGAGAACGCCACGGTGGGGACGTTGGCGATGTTCTTCGGCGCGAACTCCTGCGTCCAGAGGGTCTTGCCGGTCCTGGCGTGAACGCAGAAAAGGCCCTTGCGGGAGCCGTTGACGATCATCGGCACGCCCTGGTAGACCACGTGGATGGCCGAGCCATGTTCGGCCGCGGCGTACTTCTCCGACCGCCATACCGTCTTGCCGGTGGCCTTGTCCAGCGCCACCATGAAGCAGTCCCCGCCAGGCGAGACGATCGCCAGGTCATCGACGATCAGGACTGACTCGCTGAATCCGAACCTGTGAATGCCCTTGGGTATGACGGCGTTGAACTCCTTGAAGTCCCGCTTCCACTTGGCATCCCCGTTTGTTGCGTCGTAGCACCCGATCTCGCCGGTACCGGTCAGCAGGTACAGGCAGCCCTTGTCGTACGTGGGCGTGGCGCGGGCGCCCTTGTAGTAGCCCAGGTAGGCCTTGGTGACGTCCCGGACCCAAGGCCTACCTGGGC
>CAZVEV010000210.1:0-10881 GCA_964625865.1 uncultured Planctomycetaceae bacterium
GCTGCCGGCCCCCGCGCCCATGTCGGTGACGGATTTGCCGGACTGGTTGCCCTTGCTTGAGTGGTGGATCAGGACAAACGCGCAGCCCAGATGCGAGGCGTAGCGATCGATCAGGTTGTACAGTCCGGCGATCGCTCCGTTGTCGTTCTCGTCGGTCCCGCAGGGCAGCGCGCGGTAGAACGCATCGACGATGACGATCTTGAACGCCCCGGGCGGATAGGCGGCAAACAGCGCCCCCAGGCCGTGGAGGTCCGCCAGCCTGCCCCGAAGGCTCACGATCGTGAGATTGCGGCTGTAGAGCCTGTTGGGGATGCCCATCGCCTTGGCCACCTTGCCGTAGCGATAGGTGATGGTCTTGCGGTGCAGCTCGTTGTCGATGTACAGGACGGGGCCTTGTTCGACGGCGAACCCCAGCCAGTCCAGGCCCGAGGCGACCGAGATGGCGAGGTCCAAGGCCAGCCACGACTTGCCCACCTTCGGGCTGGCGATGATGTTCATCGTCTCGCCCTCGCGGAGCAGTTTGTGGATCACGGGCTTGTTCAGGCCCTGGAACTCGGTCAGGAGTTCGGTCAGCTGCCGGGCCCCGAACCGTTCGATGGCTGATGTGGCGTCCTGTGCGGCAGTGTCGGCCGAGAGGTGGCCGATGTCGGCGTTGTCGGTCGCACAGGGCCAGATGTGCGAAATGTCGGTCCGAGAGGCCGGCATCTCGGCCGACATTCGCACAATCGCCGAGATGTCCGCGCCTGTGTCCGCAGAATCGGATTGTCCGTAGCCCAGTTCGGACAATGCCCGCGTAGCGGCCGAGAAGTCGCCATCGTGTTCCAACATGGCGTAGACGGCGAACGGGCGGTAGCTGCCGTGCATCTCGAAGGGGTAGGCATTGGACGAAAAGACGTAGAAGGTGCAATCTTCGATCCGAAGCGTCGCGGATTGGCCCTTGTTCTTTCCGGGCCTGCGCCAATGTTCGTTGATGTCGTCCGCGTGGACGTATGTCCAGCCGTGGTCGCTCAACAGGGCTCTCACATCTCCGCGCTGGTTGTAGTCATCCCCGGGCCTGTGGCCGCTGTCGGCGGACACCGGTGCATTGTGCGACCTGTCGGCCGATGTCGGGCCATTGTGCGACCTGTGGGCCAGAGAATCGCCGTTGTGCGACCCGTCGGCCGACATCGTTGACTTGTCGGCCATCTCGTTCAGATCACGGGCACATTGCCAGAGAATGTCGCGCTCGGCTTGCGAGATCACCGGCAGGTCCGTCAGGTCGCCTTGGAGCAGTTCGTATCCAGGCGTGGGGTCGCACAGGAACAGCCCACGCTCACCACGCGTCTCGATCAGCGTGATGATGATGAATGTCGTGCCATTGCGGTCGGTGTGAACGGCATAGTCCTTGCCCTTGAGCACGACGACCCGCTCGCCATCGGCGTTTAGGGTGATCTCGGCCTCGGTGACATCGCGCCTGCGCCGGGCGAGGACCTTGGATCCGCAGACCTCGTCGACGTAGCGATAGGCCACATGCCAGCCATCGGACTGGGTGGTCTCGATTGCTAGGCGGTCCAGCAGCCCAGGCGCCGCAGCGTTGACCCGATCGCACCACGGCCCGAACAGTTCACCGCCGAAGTCGAAGTCGATCATCTCGGCATTGCCCGAGATCTTGCCGCAGATGATGCACACGGCGTCGGGGCCGTTGGCCAGCCAGGCCGACAGTTCGACCTCGTTGGGCATCCTGCGCTGGTAGGGCTTCCACCGCCCGACCACGGGCTGCTTCTTGGCCTTGTTGGCCGGCAGGGCTTTGCGCCCTGCTGCCAGGTAGGCACGGGCGGCATCTGGGATGGTCACTGCTTCACCCATGCGCCGGCGTCACCTCCACCGAGTCGAGATTGCACCGAAAGTGCCAGAACATGCGCAGGGCCTGGCGCGTGATGGGCAGCGGCTCGGGCGGATCGTCGACCTGCTTGATGTCATGTTCGTGGGCGAGCTGAACGACCTGCTCGATGTCGCCCACGGCGATATTCATGACAGCGTCGAGTAGTTCGGCGATGGCGTCAGCGGTGTTGGTGCAGAGAACGGGGGTCATGGTCACCTCAGAAGGGAATGTTGTCTCCGGCCCACGCGTAGTCGTCGTTGGCGTCGTCGCGTTCGTCGCTTCCGTCCAGCAGCGGCGGGATGGGCCCCAAGTCGTAGTCAATGATGCGGTCGTACTTCTCGCCGGCGATACTGCGGACGGTGATGGCCTTGGTCTCGGCCAGCGCGCCGGCGTAAGACAGCTCGACGGCCTCCTCGGCGGTGGCGGGTAGCGGCTCGGCGGAGCGCGTGCGCCACCAGGCCTCGAACTTGCTTCGGGCATAGCCGGTATGCTCGGGGCAGACCCACTCGGATTTCCATTCGCCGAACTGGACGCGGTAGTCCACGCGCATCGTGCGAGGATGGTCCTCCGGTGCGCCGCGTTTGTGGTGAACGTAGCAGGCGGTCTCGGTGACCTCGTACTCGGTATCCGTGGCCTGGCCGGTCAGGATCCCGGCATTGCTGGCCTGGGCATCATGGCGTTCCTTCTCGGGCGGCGGAAACTCGTATCCACATTCCGGGCACGTGGTGTAGCCCGCATGGATCAGCGCCATGCATTCGGGGCACTCTTTGGCCAGCGCCTCGCCGCCGGAGCGGCCCGGAGCCTTGATCTGAAGGTCATCGACGGGGCCGTGCCGCAGGATGTTGCCCCCGTAGTCCAGCACGAGGCAGTCGGCCTTGTTCGGGTGCAGGCGGAAGCCGCGACCGACCATCTGATAGTAGAGGCCCGGTGAGTTCGTCGGGCGCAGCATGACGACGCAGTCGATGTTCGGGGCATCAAAGCCGGTGGTCAGGACGTTGACGTTGGCCAGGTACTTCAGGTCACCGGCCTTGAAGCGGTGCAGCGTGCCCTCGCGCTGGAGGCCGGGGGTCTCACCGCAGATGAACCCGCATTCCTGGCCCGATGCCCGGGTGATCGTTCCGGCGATGTGCTGGCCGTGCTGGACGCTGCTTGCGAAGATCAGGACACTGCCGCGATCCCGGGTCAGGTCGACGATCTCCTCGCACGCAGACTGGACGAGGGTGTAGTTGTCCATCGCCGCCTCAACCTCGGCCGGAACGAACTCACCACCGCGGATATGCAGGCTATCCAGGTTGGCCTTGCTCCTGCCCGCACGGCTCTTGAGCGGACAGAGGTAGCCCTGGGCGATCAACTCGCGGACACCGACTTCGTAACAGAGGTGGTTCAGAAAATGATCGGCCTGGGCGATGATGCCCCCCTTGAGGCGGTAGGGCGTGGCGGTCAATCCCACGACGCGAACGTGCGGATTGATGGCCCCGGCTTCGGCCAGGAACTGGCGGTACATGCCCTCGCCGTCGAGGGGGATCATGTGCGATTCATCGACCAGGGCCAGGTCAAACGCCCCGAACTCCTCGGCGCGGCGGTACGCCGACTGGATCCCCGCGACGATGATCGAATGGTCGGTATCCCGCGAGCCCAACCCGGCCGAGTAGATCCCGATATCGAGGTCGGGCGCGACCCGGCGCAGCGTGCCTGCGGTCTGCTCGAGCAGCTCCTTCACGTGCGCCAGGATCAGCACCCGACCCTTCCACCGCGTCACCGCATCACGACAGATTGTGGCCATGACAGGCGTCTTGCCGCCTGCCGTCGGGATCACGACGACGGGGTTGTCGTCGCGGTCCCGCAGGTGGGCGTAGACGGCCCCGACAGCCTCGGCCTGGTACGGGCGCAGTGTCAGCGGCGGGGCCTTGGGAGTTGGCAGCAACGTTCCCTGCATCAGGCCTGGCACTCCTCGGGCAGGGGGAAGTGCTCTTGCGTGACGGGGCGAATGACCTGTCGAGCCTCACCCTTGATCCAAGTCAAGAGCACACGTTCGACTTTGCCGTAGAGTTCGCGTTGTATGCGGCGATTTCGCGTGCTGCCGGTGGCCATCAATTGATCGCGAAGTCTGATGATTCCCGCGTCGTGGGCCGATTCGGGCATCCCCGTCGACAACACCCGACAGAACTTGGCAAGCAGGTCCCGGTCCACCGAATACCACGCCCGAGCGATCACGGCGCGGACGTACGACACACCGACCCCCCGTGCCTTGGTCGCCACGTGCGCCGAGGCGAACCGGACGGCCTCGACGTGCTGGGCCATCAAGTCAACCTCCTTGTAGTAGGGCAGCCTACCGGTCGACGAGAGGCCTCTGACCGCATCGCGGAGTGTCGAGGCGTGGTATTTGTTGACACCCTCAATGCCGAAGGCGCCGCTGAGGGTCATCCGATCGACGCTCGATCGAGCCTTGACACCGTCGATCGTGTCGATGCAATCCGGGGGAAGGCCGAAGGACACCGACATCTTGACCGTGCATCCAGACTGTAGAACGGCCCAGAGCCGGTGCTGCCCGTCGATCAGCGTGCCCATACTGTCGAAGGCGATGCCCTGGTGCGTTGTGTTCCACCGCCCGGCCGCCATCTCCTGGGCCAGGCAGTCGACGTGCTTCTGATCGATTCGGCGGTTGCGGACGTTACCCTCCAGCCATTGGGAGGCGAGGTCCGGGCCCACGTCCATGTATGTGGTTTGAATCGTGACGTTACTCTTGTCGTTCGCTTGAGTCATGTGTGGTTCCTTTCATGTTCTGGAGAATCTGGTTCAGTTCGGCGGCCAACCGACGCATGTATTCCTCGCCGTAGAGGCCCAGCATGCTCTTGGCTGCCTGCTTAGGGTTGTTCAACGGAAGCGAGACGGTCCGCATGGGGACCGGTCCACCTTCGCCGTGGAGCTTTCGAGGCCTAAGAGCGCCCTTGGCGATGCGGGGCGACTTGGCCGGGCGCGACTTACGCTTGCCACCGATATTCCCCGTCTTCATCGTGGTCGGCTTGCCCGTCTTGTGATGAATGAATGTTCGCTCACCCGGTTCATACTGCGAACTGTTCGCAGTATGGGCCGACTTGATCCGACGGACGTAGGTGTCGCTGACATGGCATCGACGAGCGATCTCGCGGGCGGACCATGTTGACCATTCATCGTCTTCCAGCAGAGTCAGAATGGCCCGTTGCTTGTCGCTGGGGCCACGACGCAGGCCATGGTCGGCGTTGGCGCCGACGGAGAACAGGATCGCATCACGTTGCGTGCCCTTGTGGACATCTGCGGGCACGCAGTCGCGTTCGATCCGCTTGCTGGCCCAGTAGCGGTGGAAACCATCAGCCAGCCAGTAGGCCGCGCCATCGAAGAAGACCGTCACCGGCGGCAGACTGATGCCGGTCCTGTAGCATTCAGCGTATTCAGCGACGACATTCTCATCGATACACGTACGGGGTTGCGTTCCGCCGTCGATTCGGATCCGGTCGAGTTGCAGTTTCTTGGGGTCAGTTTTCATTGGTGTGCTCGTTCTCTGTCTCGTGGAGATCGCTCCCGCACAGCGGGCAACGGCGCAGGGGCAACTCGTCGATCCGGATCACCACCTTGCCGCCTTTGACCGACTCACGACGGGCCACGATCAACAGGTCGATCTGGCTGTCATCTTCGTAGATCCCGGCGTGGGCGAGCGAGTCGCCCACGGCCTTCAGCGTGTTGTCCAGGTCACGGCGGCGCCGGTCCGGGGGGAAGGCGTCCATGGCCAGGGCAATGCGGCCACCGGCGGGGGGCTTACGCGGCCCGCCCCCGGCCAGGAGCCCGCACACTGCGGTGCGGTACTCCCGGCCGGCTCGGCTGATGACCATCCGATTGCGCCACTTTCGCCAGTAGTGGTTCACGCTCGGGGGCCACGGCAATGTCATGCGACTCACCATGGGGCACCTCTCACCGCTTCCACGGCGGGGTGTTGTCGCCAACGGGGGCCTGTTGCGGCTGGCCTTGAGCGGCCGCCTTGGTCTCGTAGCCCTTGACCTCGTTGGTGATCTCCCCGTTGTCCTCGCGCTTCTTGCAGCGAACGCTGACGACCAGGGGCAGGTTGTGAAGCTCCACCGAGTCGCGGGGCTGCATCACGCCCACCGCGCGGCAGATGGCCGACAGGTTGCCCCGGGCGATCCGCTGGGTCATCTCGTTGGGATGGTTGATGCACAGCCGGTCCCAGACCTTGCGGCCCTTGCAGTCGCCGTCGAGGACCTCGAACTCGAACTGCAGGTAATTGCCGTCGCCTTTCTTGGTCGGCTTGATCTCGCTGGCGACGATGGCCGCGAGGTACTTGCCCGCAGGCAGGGGCTCGAAGGGGGCGTTGGGTTCGACTTCGTTCGCGTTGAATCCGTTCAGGTCAGCCATTGGGAGTGTCCTTTCCGTCATTGGGGATTGTGGTCATTGCGGTGATGAGGGCCGTCCACGTCAGTGGAAGCTCGGCCGGGAGGGCGTAGCGGTTCTTGGCCACGCAACTGGGGCTGCCGACACAGCGCAGGACGCGCTGCCCGCCATCGTGGCCGAGGCCGGCGGCGGTGGTGCGTTTGCGATTGAAGCCGGCGTCCTCGGTCTTGGTGATGATCTTCCGCGTGGCGAACAGCACCGCGTCGGCCCACTCGGTGACCAGCGCGTTGGCATGCTTGTGCAGGCGGGGTGAGTAGCGATCGTACGCCGAGTGCTCGGGGTCGTCGAACTTCTCGACCTTGGCGTGGGCCAGTGCGATCACGCACATGCCGCGCCGCAGGCGCAGGGCGTCCAGGCCGTTGAGTACGGTGCGCCAGTGCGTCAGGGCGTGGGTGTAGCCCCGGGCGTAGCCGCCGTCGACCTTCTCGATGCTGGCCACGCCGTACTGCTCGCACAGCACGTCCCAGATCAGGCGTTCGAGCCAATCGAGGCTGTCGATTACGACGCTCTGGTAGTCATGCTCCTCATTGAGCAAGGCGCTCAGTGCGTTGGTCACCTCAGCGAACGTACCGGCCAGTGGGAAGCTGTCGCAGTCGATCTGGTCCAGCCCGTCCTCGGTGGGAACGAAGATCGGCTTTGGCGCCTGGCTGGCGATGGTGCTCTTGCCGATCCCCTCGATGCCGTATATCAGCAATCGGGGCGGCGAATACCGCTTGCCAGAGTGAATCTGTTGAATCAATGACATTGGATGTCCTTTGTGCTTGGGGTTTGTGTTTGAGTTCTCTTGGGTGGCTGGCCAGCCAATGGCAGGTACGGGAGTCGAACCCGCGAGCGAAGGGTCATGAACCCTCAGCTGCCCGGCCCTGCCGGAACGTGCCCGGGCGGGTGTAGGGAGTCCGGCCGCTTCATCCGTGTAGGCATCCCTGCCATACGGCACGCCGTCCCGCCCGGGCACCGGAGGTCAGCTACGGGTAGTCGAGGAGGCGAATCTCCTCGTATCCCGTAGGGAAGTGGTCGACCTGGATCGCGGCACGGAGTCGCGTGATGGCCGCTTCGTTCTCGCGCCGCGCGGCGGTCAGCGTCTCGTCGCTAATCCGCCAGACGCCGCAACGGAACGGCTCGGTCTTCTCGACGGCGATGAGGTGGACCGGGACGTACTGCCCGATCGCTTCGGCGAGTACGGCCTGGTAAAAGGCGAGCTGGTTATGGTACCGGCGACGGCGGGCGTCGTTCTCGAACCAGGTCAGATCGCTGGTGGTCTTGAGGTCGACTACTCCCTCGTGCGGATGCGACCAATCCAAGCGTACTTGGCATGGCACGCCGCAGTACATTTCACGCACAACCCCCTCGGCGCGGCCGTACAGGATCAACTCCACCGCAGCGTCATTCATGGACACGCCCGTGGCCATCTTCTCGATCAGGTCGACCTGGTCATGCGACAGGACGGGCTTGCCTTGTTCGGTCGCCCAGGCCTTGAACGCCTTGGTCGTCGAGCCGAACGGCTTCTGCGTCTTGGGATTGATGGGACCGCCGAGGGCGAATTGCGTCTTGTACTCGTCGTAGCCTTCGAGGATGCGGGCGTGGGCAGCGCGCCCCACGAGCATCGCGGGCGTATCGTTGTCGCTCACCAGGCCAAGCTGCTTCTTACGGTACAGCCAGGGGCAGGCCATGAAGTCCAGCAACTGGTGGCTGGAGAGGTGTTCGCTGGCCTTGGCGTGGTACTCGTCGGCCGGTTCAACGGCCAGCACACTCAAGTCGATCTGGATCTCATCGTTTTGCGGCATATCGGACTCCCGTGACGCCGGCGACCATCGCCTGCATCTACAGTGCTTATTGCCGCAGAGCCCCCGGATTCAGCGGTGCCATCCAAACTCACATGAGCCTCATGTCACCGGTGTCACGCCCTCACATGAGGCTCATATGAGCCGTTTGGCACCGGTGCCATCCTCATGTGAGCCTCACAATGAGCCTCATGTGAGTTTGCCCGCTCACATCCATCGATAGATACGTGTCACCGGGCTGGCCGTGACCATCGCTCTCAGTCGTTCGGGACAGGCCCGGACGCGAACGAAGCAGCGGTTACGGAGAGCCGGATCATGGAAAAGAGTCGAATCAGAGAGCTGTATAAGCAGTACGTCGGGGCGATGGAGGATTGGAAAATCAAGCTGGTAATAGGGCGGTTGAGGCATTTTCGGGTGCCGCCGCAGGCGTGGGGCGACATCGCGCAGGAGTTGGCGATCGTCGTCCACGAGTTTCACTTCGATCCAAGCAAGGCCCACGCCGCCAGTGAGAAGACGATCCTCTGTCGAGCGATGGATAACCGCATCCGCATGCTGGCGCGGACCAATGCCCGGCGCCTGGCGTGCCTGGATCGTCTGGCCGAGATGGCCCAGCCGGTCGAGGATACCCGCCGGCCCGAGGACGCCTCGGTCAAGGACGAACTGCGACAGATCATCGCCACGCTCCCCCCGCTGCAACGAGAGATATGCCACGGACTCATGGCTGGCGAGAGCCTCCTTCAGATCGCCAAACGCACGGGCCGCGCCTGGACGACAATCAACCGTCACGTCCGACACATCAGCAAGGCCTTCGCCGAAAGGGGGCTCGATCGATGGTTTGCATGAATACATCCTGCGCGGTGCCTCCCACGGTCGACGGGAGACTGGATGAACTGGCCGGAATCCTCGCCCGTGGCGTGCTTCGCGCGGAGGCAAAAAAGAGTGGTTGTGGCCGGAAAACCGCCTTGAGCTTCCCGCCGAAACGAGGCTCAGTGTCACCGGCTCCGACGGACCAGAAGACAACGAGGTGACACGATGAAGAAGACCGTGTTGAAGCAGATCGACGAGCTGAACCGCATGTCGATGGCCGAACTCCGTAAGCGGTGGCGTGATCTGCTGGGGACCGACCCCGGCAGGTTGGGCCGGCAGTACCTGATTCGCCGCCTGGCGTACCGCATCCAGGAACTGGCCTACGGCGGGCTCAGCCGCGATGCAAGGCGGGAACTGGCACGGGTAGCCAACGGTTCGACGCCGAAAGTGGTGGCCGAGGAAAGGAAGCGGAAGAAGAAGGTGCTCAGCCCAGGCACGCGACTCCTGCGTGAGTGGCACGGCGAGCGCTACGAGGTGACCGTCAAGGCCGATGGATTCCTGTACGACGGCAGGCTCTACCGCAGCCTGACGGCCGTGGCCCGGGCCATCACGGGCTCGGGCTGGAGTGGCAATCGCTTCTTCGGCCTGACGCCAACAACCCGCTCGAAACGGGACAAGACATGAGCAAGACCAAGCCCACCATCCGTTGCGCGATCTACACGCGCAAGAGCCATGAGGAAGGCCTGGACCAGGAGTTCAACTCGCTGGACGCCCAGCGCGAGGCCGGCGAAGCCTTCATCGCGTCCCAGCGCAACGAAGGCTGGCAGTGCATCCGCAAGCGTTACGACGACGGCGGATTCTCCGGCGGCACGATAGAGCGCCCGGCGATGGTGGACCTGATCGCGGACATCCAGGCCGGACGCATCGACTGCGTGGTGGTCTATAAAGTCGATCGCCTCAGCCGGTCGCTACTGGATTTCGCCAAGCTGATCAACCTGTTCGACGAGCACGACGTATGCTTCGTGTCCGTGACGCAGCAGTTCAACACCACGACATCCATGGGGCGGCTGACGCTGAACATCCTACTGTCGTTCGCCCAGTTCGAGCGGGAGATCATCGGCGAGCGGATCCGTGACAAGAAACTCGCCACGGCCCGCCAGGGCAAGTACATCGGCGGTCTGCCGGTCCTTGGCCTGGACATCGTGGACAAGAAGTACGTGGTCAACGAACGTGAGGCCAAGCTGGTTCGACGCATCTTCCGAATGCATGAGAAGCTCGAGTCCTGCAGGAAGGTCGCCGTCGCCCTCAATGCTGAAGGCATTCGCACCAAGCAGTACGTCACGAAGACGGGCAAGGAGCGGGGGGGCAAGCCGTGGACACAGCGCAATGTCCACGCTCTATTGACCGATCGCAAGTACATCGGGCAGGTCGTTCACAAAGGCAACGCCTATCCAGGTGAGCACAAAGCCATCGTAGCCACCGACCTCTTCGATCGTGTCCAGGCCCGCCTTCGGGCCAATAAGACCTACACGCACAAGCACCAAGTCAAACGATTCGCGCTGCTTCGTCGGATGCTGCACTGTGGTCACTGCGGTAGCCTGGTCCAGCCGAGTTGGGCGAAGAACCACGGCCGGGAGTATCGCTACTATACGTGCGCCAAGAAGATCAAGACGGGATACGGCAAGTGTCCCCTGCCATCACTGCCGGCGGGAGAGATCGAGGCGGCAGTAGTCGATCAACTGCGCGCACTGCTGCGGCACCCCGATGTGATCGCTCGGACGTATCGCGAGGTCCGCAAGTGCAGCGACGGGGCAGTGGACGAGGCGGCAGTGGCTCGCCTGGACGAACTCCGCAAGCGACACGAGCAGACGAAGAAGTCCATCCGCACCATGCTCAACGTCGGCGATCAGGACGAAGGCTTCATGGCCGAGGAACTGACGCGGCTCAACGGCGAACTCAAGGCGCTGACAAAGAGCATCCGCGAACTTGACG
>CAZVEV010000211.1:0-10875 GCA_964625865.1 uncultured Planctomycetaceae bacterium
CCAGGATGGCGTCACGGGGGGGTAGTTCGATCTGAAAGCCGTAAACGTCACGCGGGACAAGGTCATCGGCACGGGCGGAGGCGGGCTGGCGTTCATGACGTTTCCAACGGCGCTGAGGCTGCTGCCGCTTGCCAACTTCTTCGCGATCATCTTCTTCCTGGCCCTGGTGATGCTGGGGATCGATTCGGCGTTCTCGATGCTGGAGGCCGGCTTGGCGAGCATCGTCGACAAGACGTACTGGAACCGCACGAAGGTGCTGACGGCGATCTGCGTCTGCGGGTTCGCCATAGGCCTGCTGTTTTGCCTCCGAAGCGGCGAGCCGTGGCTCAGCACGCTGGACCACTATATCAACAGCTACTTCGGCGTGCTGGCAATCGGGCTGGTCGAGTGCATCGCCTTGGGGTGGATCTTCGACCTCAAGCGCCTGCGGCGCCACGCCAACGAGCGCAGCGACTGGCAGATCGGCCCGTGGTGGGAGTGGAATATCAAGCTCGTCGTGCCGCTGATCCTCGTGGTTATCATCGGCTGGACCCTGTACAGCGACCTGACAGGCAGCGGCGGCGAGGGCGACAAGTACATGCTGGTCAAGGACGGTGCGCCCGTCTGGCCGAATATCATGGGCGCGGCGTTCGTCCTGCTTCTGCCCGTCATTGCCGTGATCGTCGCCTTCTCCGGCCGGGCGAAGCTGCGCAGGCGAATCGAGGCCGCCGAACAGGAGACCGCCGATGCTGAGTGAAATTGTCTATGACGGTGAGTTGTCCGGGACGGCGTATATGATCCTGTTCCTGGCGCTGCTGGTGATCATCGGCGGGCTGGCGTGGTGCTTCTACCGTGCCATCCGGGCTGCCGGTGAACCCGACGTCCCCCAACTGCCCGACAACGGCGAAGGGCCCGAGAAGTAGGCCGGTGCCGTGGCCGGTGCCGTGGTTTGACGCGAAGCGGCAACCATGATCTTCCCATTGCACAGAGACCGTGGTTGCCGCTTCGCGTCGAGCTACGGCACCCAGCCTGATCGTGGCACCGCGTTCACCGCCGTCGCATTTCGCGCTGCATCTCGCGGCGGTGGTCCTTCTTGCGGAGGTCGTTCCGCTTGTCGTATTGTCGCTTGCCTTCGGCGATGCCGATTTCGCACTTGGCCCACCCGCGGGAGAAGTACATCGCCAGCGGGATCAGCGTCTTGCCCTTCTGGTTGACGTGGTCCTGGAGTTTGGCGATCTGGCTCTTGCGGAGCAGGAGCTTGCGGTCGCGCGTGGGCTCGTGCTGCATAGCGGCCGCGGCCTGCGGATACAGGGCGATGTTGGCGCCCACGAGGAAGACCTCGCCCTTGACGATGCGGGCGTAGGCCTCGGTGATGCGGGCCTGGCCCGCGCGGAGGCTCTTGACCTCCGTGCCCACCAGCGCAAGGCCGCACTCAACGACCTCGCTGATATGATAGTCGTGCCGCGCCTTGCGGTTGGTTATCCGCACGCCCTTGGGCTTGGCTTGCTCTTTCTTCTTCTTCGCCACGGTCAGTCGTCCTGTGCGGTGTTCATTTGTACGGTCATCACGTGCCCAGCACGGCCAGGTATCCGCCGTCGTGCCATTGCGTCGGCGTTTCAGTGCCGCCGGGCAGTGTCATCTTCTCGCTGTCGATTCGCAGTCTCCGCTGCTGCTTGCACAGCCATCGCACGATCCGCCCGCCTTCTTCCGGCTCGATACTGCACGTACTGTAAACCAGCTTTCCGCCCGGTCTGACGAAAACCGAGGCGGCGGCGAGGATCGTCTTCTGGTCGCTGAGCAGGTGCGAGAGGGCCTGCTCGGAGAACCGCTGGCGTGCTTCGGCCCGGCGGGCCAGTACGCCGGTGTTCGTACAGGGCACGTCGGCGAGGACGATGTCGAACGCCTGCGGCTCCAGCGATCCGGCCTGCTCGGACAGTACGGTCGAGACAATGTTAACGCCCAGGCGTTTGCAGTTCGACTCGATTAGCGCAAGTTTTTCGTCCGAGACGTCCGCGGCGACAACTCTCCCGCGATTGCCCATCAACTCGGCCAGGTGGGTCGCCTTCGTGCCCGGCGCGGCGCAGAAGTCCAGCACGTTCATTCCACTCTTAACGCCGGCAGCCGGTCCGACGGCCGAGGCCGTCGCGTCCTGTGGCTGAAAGAGACCATCGGCAAAGGCGGCCAGTTCAGTGACCGCCGCGGCCGGGTGGTTGATGACGATGCTGAGCCCGTTCTCGTGCGCGACGGCGTTAACGCCCTGGCCGGCCAGCGCGGCGACGCATTGAGGCACGGTGGTCTTCAGCGTGTTGACGCGCGCGATCAGCGGCGCGCGGGTGTTGGCGTTGTAGGCCAGGTCGGCAACCTTCTTGAGCTTGCGGAACCGCCGCATCCATCGCGCCGCCAGCGGCACGGGCAGGGCCATTGCCGTTGCAAGAAAGTCCGCGGGCGACTGGGCCGGATCGGGGAAGATCGCCCGGTCGGCCCGGCGGTGAGTCTGCGGCGTCAGCGGGATCATGTCACGTGCGAACTCGCCTCGCCCTTCGGCTACGGGTGTCAGGCCGCGGAGGATCGAGCGCAAGACGCCGTTGACCAGGCCGGCGTGCTTTCGCTGGGCCAGTCGCTTGGCCTGGTCGACGGCCTGATCCACAGCGGCGAAGTCCGGGATACGGTCGAGGAAGAGGACCTGGTACAGCGCGACCAGCAGGATGTTGTGGACGGCCGTGTGCATCTTCCGACCGGGATGCGTCAGGTAGGCGTTCAGGACGGCCTGCAGGGTCGCCCCACGCCGCACCGTGCCGAGCGCCAGTTCGGTTGCCAGCGCACGATCCGCCGGGATCAGCGCAGCGGCGGTGCGGCGCAGGCGGGCCGAGACGTTGCCCCCGCGGTCGCCAAGAGCCTTGACCGCGATGTCGCGGGCGCTGTCAGGCATCGTCAAGTGCTCTCGGATCGACGAAGCAGTCCCCCGCCGAGACGCGATAGCCGTTGACGAAGTCGCGCCACGACATGAGCCTCTTGCCCGCCGGCTTGATCTCCTTGATGACCAGGCGGTCGGCGCCCGTGGCGACGGTGAGGTCGCTGTCGAGTTGCCCGACCGGATCATCAACCGGGGCGCACGCGACCGATGCCGAGGCAATGGTCGCTGGAAGCATACGTCCCCCGGAATGCTCGAAGATTGCCTGGGCGCCGGGCCAGGGCGACGTGCCGTGAACCAGGTTGCAGATGGTCCGGGCGTCGGCGGTCCAGTCGATGATGCCGTCAGCCTTCTTCAGTCGCGGGGCGAAGGTCGCCGCCTCGTGGTCCTGCTCCTCGCCGTGGGCCAATCCGCCGGCCAGCAGATTCAACGTCTCGCAGGCCGTCCGGGCGCCGAGTTGTGCGAGCCTGAGACGAAGCCGGCCCGCCGTCTCGCCCGGGATGATGTCGGTGGCGCTCTTGAGGTACATGGCCCCGGCGTCCATGCGGTCAACCAGCGAGAACGTGGTCACGCCCGTGCGCTTGTACCCGCGGATGATCGCCCAGTTGACCGGGGCCGCGCCGCGCAGTTCCGGCAGAAGCGAGGCATGGACGTTGAACGTGTCGGTGGCGGGGATCTCGCGAACGTGGGCGGCGATCATCTGCCCGAACTCGGCCACGCAGATCGCCTCGGGTCTCGCCGCCGCGATCACCTTCACGGCCGGGACCGCATTGATATCGTCGGTTTCGAGTAAGGGCAGACCGGCCTGGCGAGCGAGTTCCGCGGCGGCCGTCGCGCGGACCTTGCCCCCGCGCCCGGCCCGCCGGGGCGGCTGGGTCACCACGCCGACCACCTCGTGATCGCTGTCAATGATGGCTTGCAGCGACGGCGTCGCAAACGACCCGCTGCCACAGAAGACTACTCGCATCGCACACCTCTGCCCGATCGGATGGTCACACACGTCGAGAGACCGGGCGCAGCCATTGTGCGGGTAGGGGGGCTAATGACAAGTGAAAACCGCATTGGACACAGGAAGGGGGAGGGCGTCAGCCCGTGGTCAGGACTTCGTAGCAGTCCAGGGCGTCTTCGAGGATGGTGAAGAAGGCGTCGACGACGGCGGGATCGAAGTGCTTGCCGCGCTCTTCGCGGATGATGGCAAGGACCTTCTCGATGGGGAACGGGTCCTTGTAGCAGCGGGGGGAGACCAGGGCGTCGAAGACGTCGGCCAGCCCTGCGATGCGACCGACCAGCGGGATGTCCGTTCCGGACAGGCCCTCCGGATAGCCCCCCCCGTCCCACCGCTCGTGGTGGGTCAGGGCGATCTCGTGGGCCGTCATCATCAGGTCGCTGTGGGGGTCGTTGAGGATCCTTGCCCCGATGGCCGAATGGGTCTGGATGACCTCGCGTTCGGCGTCCGTCAGTCGCCCGGGCTTGTAGAGAATGTCGTCCGGGATGCCGATCTTCCCCAGGTCGTGCATCGGGGCGGAAAAGCGGATCAGGTCGAGATCTCTGGCGGGCAGGCCCAGGGCCATCCCGATAAGCCCGGCCACGTGACTCATCCGCCTGACGTGGTCAGCCGCGGCGGGGTCTTCGCGGAACTCGGCAGCCAGCGAGAGGCGAACGATCGTCTCGACGTTGGCCTGCTTCAGGTCGTCGCGGACGGCGGCGTTCTGGGCGGTCATGGCCAGTGTAACCAGGACCGTTTCGAGGGCGGCTATGTCGGTGGCGTCAAACGGCTGAACGGGACAGTTATCGCCGTCGACACGATTGAGCAACTCCAGGGCGCCGGTGCACTGTCCGTCGGGGCAGATCAGCGGGACGGCCAGCAGGCTGACGGTGCGATAGCCCGTGGCGGAATCGAACTGGCGATGGAGGTGGCATCGGTCGGCCCGCTTGTCGGCATAGATGTCGGCGATGTTGACGACCTGCTCGTCGATAACGGCCAGGCCTGCCGGCGAGATATCCGACAGCGGCAGGATTCGCACGAAGGCCTCGCCGCCGACGCGGTCAGGATCGATCCGGCTGTTCTGGGCCGAACAGAGCACGAGCATGCCGAACGACAGTGAGTAGAAGGCCGCCCCCTCGGCGCCGGTGACCTGGCGTGCCCGCGCGAGCACTCTCGCCAGCGTGTCGCGACAACCGGGCTCCGCCAGTGCGGTCGCCGTCGGCGGATGCCCCCACGAGGCGATGGGCGCCTTGGGCAGGGGGGGCATGTGCCCGGTCGGGATAGTCTCCGTCATACTCCTCATTAGAAGTCTTATCGGCGGCTGAGTGCGCAAGATGAGCAAGAACCGAAGGTAACTCCGACGCGTGTCAGGGTGCCGGAGCCCCCAGCAGGCCGCTGCCGGCGTGGCAGAACACGCCGGCCACCGCACCGGTCATCAGGCAGGCCAACGTCGCCGCCAGCAGAGCCCGAGGCCCGACGGCGGCCAGGTCCTCTCGGCGGTCCGGCACGAGCGCGGCGATGCCCCCGACGAAGATGGCCATCGACGCGACGTGGGCAAAGCCGCACAAGGCGTAGGCTAGCACGATAGCGCTGCGCGGGTGGCTCAGTGAGTTGTCCGCCATCACTTTGGCCAAACCCTCGTAGGCTGGGATCTCTGTGGCGACGAGGCGCTGGCCCAGCAACTCGCCGGCCGTCCCCGCGTCGGCGGGGGGCACGCCGATCAGCACGGCCAGCGGACGGAAGACATAGCCCAGCAGCCGGCCGACCGACCAGCCATCGGCGATTCCCCCGATGATCAGGTCCGCCAGCGCCACCAGCCCGAGGAAGGCCACCAGCACGGCACAGATGCCCACCACCAGCTTCACGCCGGCCATCGCGCCGTTGATGATCGACTCAACAGCCCCCGAGGCTCGTTCGTAGTGCACCTTGATGTGCCTGCCAAGCGTCGCCGGGCTTTCGGTCTCCGGCAGCAGGAGCTTGGACATCACAACCGCCGCCGGGGCCGACAGGATCGACGCGGAAATCAGGTGCCCCGCGATCGTCGGGAACACGTCCTTCAAGTGGAACACGTAGACTGCCATCGTGCTGGCCGCCACCGTAGCCATCCCCGCGGTCAACACTGTGCAGAACTCCGAGCGGGTCATCTCGGCCAGGTGGGGCCTGACGGCCGTCGTGGACTCGATGCCCACGAAGATGTTGCTGGCCGCGCAGACGCTCTCGGCGCCGCTGATCCGCATCAGGCGCGTAAAGACCCACGCGAATCCGCGGATGACCAGGGGCATGACGCGCCAGTGGTACAGCAGGGCCATCAGGGCCGAGAAGAAGATGATCATCGGCACGGCCTGGAAGGCGAAGATGAAGCCGCTGGTCTGCTGTTCGGCGAGCGGACCGAAGAGGAACTTCTGACCGGCCTGGGCTGCTCCGAGCAATTGGAGGACGGCGTCGTTCAGGCCCAGGAAGGCGCGCCGTGAGCCGGGGGCCAGGAAGATCAGGGCCCCGAGGGCCATTTGGACGCCGACGCCCCAGCAGACCACGCGGACGTTCAGGCGCCGGCGGTGTGTCGAGAGGGCCCACGCGATAGCCATCAGAGCAAACAGCCCCGCCAGACTTATCAGGTTGTAGATGTCCATCGTGTCCGGCCTTCCTTGCCGTCGGTGCGGGCGACCATGCGATTCCTGCGGCGTATCGTACCAGACTCCGCCGGGTGAACAAGTCGCCGCTGCGCTTGACTCGCCGCGTCCGGCGGCGGTAGACTCTGAAGGTGTTCGATGGACCGACAGCAGGGGGGCGGACGTAACGAGAAAGGCGCCACGGATGGCCAAACGCACGTCACCGAAGAAGACCGCCAAGACAGCGAAGAAGACCTCCGCTTCCACGAAAGGCAGAGTCGGGAAGACCGCAGCGAAGGCCAGACCCAAAGCTGCGGCGACGAAGAAGGCGAAGAAGGCCACAAAGGCCAAGCCCGCCACGAAGGGCCGCTCACGGAAGAAGACCGCTCCGGCCGAGGCGAAACCCGCCCCTGCGGCGAAACCTGCCCCTGCGGCCAAGCCCGCCGCGCCGGCGAAGCGGCGCAAGAAGCCGTCGTACGCGACGGCCGAATCGATGGCCAAATCGCAGCGGAGCATCTCGGTAAGCGAGTTCTTTGCGAAGAACCGCCATCTGCTGGGATTCGACAACCCGCGCAAGGCCCTGCTGACGACGATCAAGGAAGCCGTCGACAACGCCCTGGACGCCTGCGAGGAAGCGGGAATCCTGCCGGTGATCGGCATCGGTATAGAGCAACTCGGCGAGACGCATTTCCGCGTCTGGGTGCAGGACAACGGGCCGGGCATCGTCAAGAACCAGATCCCCAACATCTTCGGCAAGCTCCTGTACGGCAGCAAGTTCCACCGCCTGCGGATGAGCCGCGGGCAGCAGGGCATCGGCATCAGCGCGGCGGGCATGTACGGCCTGCTGACGACGGGCAAGGCCGTCGACATCGTCTCTCGCACCAGCAAGCGGGCCAACGCCCACCACTACGAACTGCAGATCGACACGCGGAAGAACAAGCCCGTGGTCATCCGCGACGATATTGTCGAGTGGGACGCCGACCATGGCACGCGGGTGGCGATCGAACTGGAGGCCCGCTACCAGCGCGGCCGCCAAAGCGTCGACGACTACCTCTCGCAGACCGCCATCGCCAACCCGCACGTTTCGCTGACGTACCACGCGCCGGACGGACGCGTCGAGGAGTATCCCTCGTCGGTCAAGGACTTGCCCCCCGTCGCCCGCGAGGTCCGCCCGCACCCGCACGGGGTCGAACTCGGCGTGCTGCTGAAGATGATGCAGGACTCCAAGTCGCGCCGCATCCAGAAGTTCCTCACCAGCGAGTTCTCGCGCGTCTCGCCTCGGGTGGCCAGGGCCATCCTCGAAACCGCCGGCGTGGACGCCAAGCGCCGCCCCAGCCGCCTCAACGGCGAGGCCGCCAAGGCGATCTACCAGGCCATCGGCGCCGCGAAGATCATGGCCCCCGCGACCGACTGCGTCGTGCCCATCGGCGAGGACAAGCTCATCGCCGGACTCAAGCACGTCGTCGACGCGAGCTTCTACACCGCCGTCACGCGGAAGCCCGCCGTGTATCGGGGCAACCCGTTCATCATCGAGGCGGCGGTCGCCTACGGGCGCCCCGAGCCGAAGGCCGACCCCGACGCCGCCCCCGCCAAGCCCGCGAAGAAGAAGGCGGCCCCCGCCAACAGCGAGGAGACCCAACTGGCCAAGCTCATCCGTTTCGCCAACCGCGTGCCGCTGCAGTACCAGCAGGGGGCCTGCGCCATAAGCAAGTCCGTCGTCAAGATGAACTGGAAGTCGTACGGGCTGGCCCAGTCGCGCGGCGCCCTGCCGTCGGGCCCGCTGACGGTCGTGGTGCACATGGCCTCGGTGTGGGTGCCGTTTACCAGCGAGTCGAAGGAAGCCATCGCTTCGTACCCGGAGATCCTCAAAGAGATGCGGCTGGCCCTGCAGGAGTGCGGCCGCAAGCTCGGCCTGCACGTCCGCAAGACCGTTCGGATCAAGCAGGAACTCAAGAAGCGCAGCTACATCGAGAAGTACATCCCGGCCATCGGCGAGGCCCTGCGCGACATCCTGGACCTCGGCCCGCGCCAGGTGACCAAGGTCTGCACTGACCTGAAGGACGTCCTGGAGCGCAGCCGCAAGTTCTGAGTATCGTCCCCCATGTGCAGGCAGGTCCGGGTGGAGGCGGCCCGCCAACCGCCGCGTGGCACCCGCGTCGCGGCTGAGGCGTTTGGAGCCCCCTGGCCGCCTTTAACGGGCCAAGACGCCCTCAAGGGTGTCGGCCGAAAGAAAACCCCGCAGGCCGCTTCTCTGTGCGTGCCAGGCGGTCTGGCTGTCCACGGAACCACGCGAGGTGTTCGGCTCCGTGGCTTGACGCGAAGCAGCGATCGACTCATTTCACCGAGGAGGCCAATCGCAAGCGACCCAAAGGGCTCTTGGAGTGGTTGAAATCAAGCGGGCCAGCGCGACGAGAACCCGGATCCCCGTCGGGATCGAGAACATTCTGAAGAGTAAGGAATCACGACGATGAGCAGAACAGCGACGATACGGGTGGCAGTCCTTACGGTCCTTTGCTGCGGCTGTGCAATAGCTGCCGCCAAACCGTTGAAGGTCTACATCCTGGCGGGGCAGTCCAATATGGAGGGGCATGCCAAGGTCGAGACGTTTGACTACATCGGCGACGATCCGGCCACCGCGCCGCTGCTCAAGCAGATGCGAGGGGCGGACGGCAAGCCGCGCGTGTGCCGGAACGTCTGGATCTCGTATCTGACCGGCCCCCGCGACAACCCCGGCGAGGGGTTCGGCAAGTTGACGGCTGGGTACGGAGCCCGCAGGGACCCCACCGAAGACGGTGGCAAGATTGGCCCGGAGTTCACGTTCGGCATCACGATGGCCAAGGCGACCGGCGGGCCGGTCCTGATTATCAAGACGGCGTGGGGGGGCAAGTCGCTGCATACTGACTTCCGCCCGCCCAGTGCGGGACCTTACGAGTTCAGCGAGGCCCAACTGGAGAGCTTCAAGAAGCGCGGCAAGGACGTCAAGCAGGCCAAGGTCGACAGGGCCGCCCGGACCGGCCACTACTACCGGCTGATGATCAAGCACGTCAAGTACGTGCTGGGCGACATCAAGCGGGTCGTGCCCACCTACGACGCGAAGCAGGGCTACGAGATCGCCGGGTTCGCCTGGTTCCAGGGCTGGAACGACATGGTCGACAGCGGCACGTATCCGGATCGCGGCAAGCCCGGGGTGGGGTACGCCAAATACGGCGAGTGGATGGCGATGTTCATCCGCGACGTTCGCAAGGACCTGAACGCCCCGAAGATGCCGTTCGTGATCGGCGTGATGGGCGTCGGCGGGGTGATCGGGGCCGACTACAATCCGCGGTACAAGACCACGCACGCGAACTTCCGCGCCGCGATGGCCGCACCGACCAAACTGCCCGAGTTCAAGGGCAACGTCGTCGCCGTCCGGACGGGGCTGTATTGGGACAAGCCGCTCCAGGCCATCGCCGACAAGTTCGGCCAAGTCAGGAAGATGAGCCACTACCTGCGGAGCAAGAGCAAGGGCCACGCCAACGCCGACGGCAAGATGACGCCGGCCCAGCAGCGGGAGTATCTCAAGACGTATCGCGCGAAGGTGATCTCCGCGAAGGACGAAGCGACGTGGAAACGCGGCGCCTCCAACGCGGGCTACCACTACCTCGGCTGCGCCAAGACGATGGCCCTTATCGGCAAAGCCTTCGCCGAGGCCATTCTGGAGATGGAGAAGAAGTGACCGGGTGAGCGGCCCCGGTCAGCAGGACTGGGAAGGGGGACAGCCACCTGTCTCTACGCCGGTGATGTCCGCAGACGCCTCGCCCCTGGCGTCGAGACCGCTGGTGCTGTCGGCGGTCAGTTGCGGCGGCGTTGGCGGCGGTAGGCGCTGGGGGGGATCCCTTCGACGCGCAGGAAGATTTCATACATCCGTCGGGCGTCGTGGAAGCCGGCCTTGGAGGCCAGACGCTTGATCGGCGTCTTGGTTTCGACCAGGAGGCGCTTGGCCCGTTCGACCCGCAGGCGCACCAGTTCATCCTTGATCGATCGCCCCAGCACAGTCCGGAACCGCCGCTCCAGCGTTCGCCTCGTCACGTGCGCCCCGACGGCGACGTCGGGGATCTTGATCGGCTCGTGGCTGTGATCGGACATGAACCCCAACGCCCGGGCGACGATCGGATCGTCCACCGCCATCACGTCGCTGGACTGCCTGGCCACCAGCCCGGTCGGCTCGAGCAGGATCGGCTCGGTCGGTCCGGGCGCCCCGTCCATCATCTCGTCCAGCAGTTGGGCCGCCCTGAAGCCGACACGCTCGTACCCCATCTCGACGCTCGATAGGCTCGGGGTGGGATGGGCGCAGATCACTACTGTACCGTCAGTTTTGAATAATGGGGTTTGGGCTATTTGGCCGATCTCTT
>CAZVEV010000212.1:0-10864 GCA_964625865.1 uncultured Planctomycetaceae bacterium
TTTGATGGTGCAACCGTTTTGGCCATTGAAACCTTTCACACGGTGATCGCGAGGAACAAGCGGAACCGTTTCATCCTCATCGGCGGGTTCATGCTGTTCTTTGTCGGCATGGGGCTGCTGATCGGCATGGTCTGGGGGGGGGGCGAGTGGCAGTTCGGGGCGGTGGTGGCGGTGATCGCCGGGACCGTGGCGTTCGTTCTGACGCTGCTGAGCTTCTACGGCGGGTCGTCGGCGCTGCTGGGCATGAGCAAGGCCCGCGAGATCAAGAAGTCCGACGACCCGCAACTGTTCAACGTCGTCGAGGAACTCTGCCTGGCCGGCGGACTGCCCCCCCCGCGAATCTACCTCATCGACGACACCGCCATGAACGCCTTTGCCACCGGGCGCGACCCGGCCCACGCGAGCGTGGCGATCACCACCGGACTGCGGGCCCAACTGACGCGCGACCAGCTCCAGGGCGTGATGGCCCACGAGCTGAGCCACGTGCGCCACTACGACATCCGCTACGCGATGCTGATGGCCGTCATGGTCGGCGTGCTGGTGATGCTCTGCGACGTGTTCCTGCGGAGCATGTGGTTCGGTGCGGGGCGGCGCCGAAGCCGCAGTCGCAACCGCGAAGAGAGCAACCCGCTGCAGATCGTGCTGGTGATCGTGGCGGTGATCCTGGCGATCGTCGCGCCGATCCTGGCGCGGATCATCCAGATGTCGCTCTCGCGCCAGCGCGAGTATCTCGCCGACGCCGGCGCCGTCGAACTGACGCGGAACCCGGACGGGCTGGCCGGCGCGCTGGCCAGACTCTCGGGCGACCAGGAAGTGCTCGAAGTGGCCAACCGCGCCACCGCCCCGCTGTACATCGTTCACCCGATCAAGAAGTTCGAGGCCCGCGCGTCGAGCATGTTCTCGACGCACCCGCCGATCAAGGATCGCATCGCGCGGCTGGCCTCGCTGACGGTCTAATGTCCGACACTCCGCCCGGTCGATGGCGGTGATAACGAGACGAGGACTGCGCACGGATGCATGGAAGACTCAGCGAACTGACCGGCTTTGCCTGCCGCTGGTGCCTGCTCGCGCTGGCCGGCGGGGCGGCGGCCGGGGCCTCGTGGACGGGGCTGCGCGGCGCGGGGCCGGCCGCCGAGGGGCTCCGGGCGCGGGTGGCCGTCCCGGATGTGATCTGTCGCCAGTCGCCCGATTCGGAGGCCGTCGTGGCGCTCCATCACAGCGATTCGCCGGCCCGGCGGGGCACGATGCACATGCTCGCCAGAATGAGCGACGGAACCCAGACGGTTGACTTGCGGGGGAAACAGGGGCGGTCGATGATGTTCCTTCCCCGGCCGGTTGCAGGGGTGAGCGGTATGCGGGTCGTCGGAATCCCCTATGCCCAGACCGCCTTTACGCAGGCCCGGCCGGTCGTCAGCGTTGTTCCCGACGATCGCGAGGTCTTCCTTGTTGACGGTCATCTGGCGTTGGTGGCCGGGGCGGAGACCACCGCGGCGCCGCTGGCGGCGGCGTGGCGTCGCTGTGTAGAGCTGATGGTCGCTCGGGGCGAGACGGCGCTGTTCTACCGGGCTGACGTGGAGCAGAGTGGTTCCGTTCGTCGGCGATTGCTCCCGATGTGCCGGTCCGGTGGGGTTACGTACCTCGGCTCGGATCGCGAGACGGCGGTGAGCGGATTCTACCTGTTGGTCCGCGGCCTGCTTCCGGCCAACGCGGTCTTTGGCCGAAAGAAGAACACCCCGGAGGTCCCCAAGCGGGTGACGGTCGTGACCGATCAGCGCGACATCGCCGTTCTGGCCGGGCGGTGGGGCCTGGCGACGCATCTAGTCGGGCGGTGCGACAAGGCGATCGGGGACCCGGACGTGACGCACCATGAGTCGTTGAGCCTGTTCGAGCAGTCCCTTCGTGACGGTCGCAGCCGGCAGGGGGGGCGCCAGTGAGGGCCTGTCCGACACGATGGTTTGCCGTGGCGTCTCTGGCGGCGATGCTGGCAGGCGGCTGCTCGCACCGCCTGCTTGGCCCGATCCGTCCCCTGCCCATCCATCCCATGACGTCTCCGCCGTCGGCGGCGGGGCGCGGGGCGGGTGCCGACGCCGGCCAGTCCCGCAAGCGGCCGGGCAAGGTCGCAAAGCACAAGTGGTCCGTCGCGGCGGCGCCCCGGGCGTGGAAACACATCGTGATCCATCACAGCGCGTCGCCCGGCGGGAACGCCGCCACCTTCGACCGCTTCCATCGCCTCGGCCGCGGATGGGACGAACTGGGCTACCATTTCGTGATCGACAACGGCAACGGCGGGCCGGACGGCAGGGTGGAAATCGGCTCGCGGTGGGTCAAGCAGAAGCACGGCGCCCACACGGGGCAGACGCCTGAAAACGAGTACAACGAGTATGGGATCGGAATCTGCCTGGTGGGCAACTTCACCGCGCGCATGCCCTCGCGGGCCCAACTGGCGTCGCTGAACGAACTGGTGCTCTACCTCGCGCGGACCTACCGGATCACGCCGTCCAACGTGATCGGCCATCGCGGCGCGCCGGGCGCCGCGACGTCCTGTCCGGGCGACCGGCTGAACCCGTACATCTTCGGAACGCTGCGCCCGACCGTCGCGCGCGAGCTGGCCAAGCCGCCCAAGCCCGCCGGCGGGAGGCGGTGATGTCAGCCAGGGCGGTGACGATCGTACTGGTGCTGGCAGCTGTCGGCGCCGTGTCCTGGTGGCTGCGGGAAGATGCGAGCGAGGATGCGTGGCACGCCGAGCCGGGCCGGCGCACGTGGCGATACATCATCCTGCACCACAGCGCCACCCCGTCGGGCAACGCCGAGCAGTTCGACAAGTATCACCGTGAGAAGAACGGCTGGAACTCGCTGGGATATCACTTTGTGATCGACAACGGCCGCGGCGGGCCCGACGGGCGCGTGGAAGTGGGGCCGCGCTGGGTCAGCCAGACCCACGGCGCCCACACCGGCGGGACGCGTCGCGACGAGTACAACCAGCACGGGATCGGCATCTGCCTGGTGGGGGACTTCATGGCCAGCGACCCGACAGCCGCCCAACTCGCCTCGATGAAGAAGCTCGTCCGCCGCCTGATGACCGACCACGGGATTCCCGCATCGAACGTGATCGGCCACCGCGAGGCCCCCGGCGCCGACACCGCATGCCCGGGCGACCGATTCATGCACTACATCGACGCAACGCTCCGCCCCGCACTGGAGAACTGACCCCCGCGATAATCCCCTTGTCGCCGCGGGAGCGTCGTCGGACAATGATCGTTCGCACGGCGTGCGAGAAGGCGAGGCGGTCGACACCGCGGAAAGGGCCGGCAGATGAGACGACGAGAGTTCATGAGGGATGCGGCGCTGGGGTCGGCGGCGGTCGCGCTGGGGGCCGGTTCGCTGGTTTCCGCCAAGTCGGTCCTGAAGCGCACCATGCCCGTGCGCCCGTTCGGGAAAGACGGGGTCAAGCTGTCAATCATCGGCTTTCCGGGGTTGGTTCTCCGGCGGATCGACCAGGACCAGTCCAACCGCCTGGTCGCCGAGGCCGTCCAGCGCGGGGTGAACTACTTCGACGTGGCCCCGGCATACGGCGACGCCGAGATCAAGCTGGGCCCGGCGCTCGAGCCGAACCGCAAGAAGCTCTTCCAGGCGTGCAAGACCAAGATGCGCGACGCCAAGGGGGCCAAGGAGGAATTCGAGCGGTCCCTGGAGCGACTGAAGACCGACCGTTTCGACCTGTACCAGCTCCACGTGCTGGCCGACGTGGCCAAGGACGTCGACGCAGCCTTCGCCAAGGGCGGCGCGATGGAGTACCTTCGGGCGCAGCAGAAGGCCGGGCGGATACGTTACCTGGGCTTCTCGGCCCACACGGAAGAGGCGGCGGTGGCGGCCCTCGAGCGGTTCGCGTTCGATTCGGTCATGTTGCCGGTGAACTTCGGATCGTGGCTGAAGGCGGGCTTCGGTCCCAAGACGGTGGCCGCCGCTCGCAAGCGCGGCGCGACCGTGCTGGCGATCAAGGGCCTCTGCCGCCAGCGCTGGGAGGCGGGCGATCCGCTGCGCAAGGCGCTTCGCATGTGGTACAAGCCGATCCTCGACCGGGCCGAGGCCCTGCTGGCCCTGAAGTTCACCCTCAGCCAGGGCGTGACCGCCGCCGTGCCCCCGGCCAACGTGGCAGCCCACAAGCTGGCCCTGGACGTCGCGCCCGAGATCCGCGCGATCACCGACGCCGAGACCGCCAAACTTCGCGAACTGGCCAAGGGCCTGACCCCGCTGTTCCCCCATCAGCCGAGGAAGAAATAGCCCGGTCTTTGGGCAGAGGCTGTCGGCTGAGAGCGTAGAAGCGGCATCTTGCCGCTTTGAAGGACATCAAGTGCAGCCGGCGCCCACAGGCGCGCCCGACACGCGGCAAGATGCCGCGTCTACGCCTTCCGCCCGACATTCCTGTCCGGACCAGGTACAAAGAAACCGGGCGACTCGCGCCGCTGCGCGGGTCGCCCGATGTGCCCCACGCCTGGCCCGGCGCCTCTCCCCGTAAGGCGCCGACGGCGCGGGTGTCCGCTGCACAACGCCCGGGCAGGTCGACCTCCGGGCCGACCAGCACGGCTGACGCCATGCCCTCCATGGCCGACCCGAAGATCGACTCTGCCCGGATCAGGTAATCAAGTCAGTGGCCTGCTCGACCGCATGGACCAGGTCCGCCGCCGAGTAGGGCGACTGCAGGCAGGCGTCGAATCCCGCCCGGGCCAGGGCCTGGCGACTGGCGTCGGTCAGGTCCGCGACCACAGCGATCAACGTCGCTGACTGCAGGGCCCCGGTCGCGCGGACGTTTCGCGCGGTCCGGGCGGCCTGGTCGATATCGCCGCCCACGTTCAGGACGATCACGTGCGGTGCAAACTGCTCGGCCGTCACGCCGGCCTCGAACTCCGTCGCCGCCAGACGTACGTCGTAGCGGTCCGAGTCAGCCAGGTCCTGGACCATGCGTCCGGCGGCGGGGGCCGAGTCCACGATCAGGACGCGGCAGGTCCCGCCGTCCAGCGCGTCGGCGGGCATGCCGTGGGCCTGCATGAACGCGAGCAACTGCTCGACGGGGATGCGGCGATCGCGGCTGCCCGGTATGCGGTAGCCGCCCAGCCTGCCCGCGTCGAACCACTTGCTGACCGTTCGCGGGGCGACGTGGCAGATCTCGGCGACCTGCCCGGTCGTCAGCACGCTTCGGCCGTTGAATGTTCGCGTCGAGGCCACCTGTCGGTGCTCCAGTTAGTTACACACGCCCAGTTAATCCATCGACCGTTGAGATTGGGGCTTTAGTAACGCCGCGGGGAAGTTGGGCGGGCGGTGTGCCGAGACAGGGAACACCGATACCGTGGTTTGACGCGAAGCGGCAACCACGTCTTCTCGAATGGAGACAACGTGGTTGCCGCTTCGCGTCAAGCCACGTCACCCCCGAAAAGCCCCCGGACGGTGTCCGGGGGATCCCCCCGACGCTGTCGGGGGGCTTTCCGCGTGATCCAAACGGTCAGGGCCCCGCGAAGCCGGTGTACAGGCCGCCGAAGTCGGTGGGGTAGGCCACCGGCTTGGCGCCGGGCATGTCGACGCGGGGCTTGGCGACCAGGGCGGACTTGCCGGCGGTGATCGCCTTGAGGGCCGCGACGTAACGCGGGTCGGCCTTCGTCTTGAACAGGGCCGCCTTGTCATCCGCCTGTCCGCCGGCGGACTTGGCGAGGTTCTCGGTCAGCACGCCGGAGAACTCCGGACGCGTCAGGTTGATCGACTGGTTACGGATCCGCGGGGCGCGGCCTCGCTTACCCTTGGGGCCGGGCAGGGCGAACGCTTTCTTCAGATCGTCCATCCACAGGCGCCCGTCCCACTTGTCGCGCCAGAGGTCTCGCGACCCGGCCGTGCCCGGCCGCGTGTTGTCGTACGTGCTGTAATACGGGCAATTTGCGTCGATCCACGTATAGAGCCTGCGCTTCTCGGCGTCGCTGAGCTTGACCTTGGAGTGCCCCTTGTCCAGGTGCGTCACCAACTTGCTCTTGTGCGAGCCGGTTTCCAGCGGCTGGAAGTTGTCGGTCAGCCCGCGGTTGATGTAGATGTAGTGGACCAGTTTGCGTTCCAGCAGGTTGCCGTACGCCATGTTGAAGTAGCGGCTCTTGTCGCCCGAGAGGTCCAGGCCGGCCTTCGGCTGGGCGCCGGAGTGGCACTTGACGCAGTGTTTGTCGAACACCGGCTGAACGTCGCGGACGAAGTCGATGGGCCCGCCATGGCCCCACGGCGGGGGGGTGATCTCGGAGGCCGGTCGCCGCATGGCCGCCGTGCGGCGGGGCGAGCCGGCCATCGAGCGCGGCTCGTGACAGCCGATGCAGCTTTGGCGCTCGCCGGGCATGATCTGGGTGGTCGAGCCCATGCGGATCAGTTCCTTGCCCGCCGCGTCGACGGCTTCGAAGTACAGTTCCACGCCCGCCGGCGCCTTGAAGTGGGCCGACCCGTCGTCTTCGACCGGCACCGTGCCGAAGCAGCCCTTGACGTAATACGAGCCGCGGCTGATCACCGGATCGTGGTCGAAGACGCGCCGCCCCCGCATGTTGCAGCGCTTGGGCACCTGGGTGAGGATGCGGATGGCCTTGACGCGTCCGCGCGCGATGCCGCGGTCGGCGAGGCCCTTGTAGACGTCCTGGACGAAGAAGGTGCCGTACGTCGACTCGGAGCGCGGGATCGGCACGATCAGGCGCGGCACGGGGCGCGGGGACAGGGGCACGGGATTGAAGCACGAGATGGCCTTATCTTCGATGACCATCGCTCGTTGGCCTTGGGGGGTGGCGACGAAGATGCGATAGCGTTTGGGCCCGCCCTTCAGGGGCCCGCCGTACGCTGCCAGGAACAGGTCTTTCGTCACCGGCCAGGGGTCGCGCCACGCCCAGTTGAACTGCCTGTCGCCCGGCCCGCCGCCGGCGTGGACGCGCTTGGACGGCACGTAGTTGTATTCGGGCGTGATGTTGCGGACGCCCTTGGGGTTCTCCATCCCGTGTTCGCGGCTGACGATGCCCAGCGCGCCCACGGGATTGCCGTGGTGCGGCCCGAGCACGGACAGCACGGCCTTCGTGCCGGGTATGGGCTTGGCCTGCCAGATCACGTTGGGGTTGGTGATCGTATTGCCATAGAACAACTGCACCCGCGTGCCGTCCGGGTTTACGGTCCACAGCCCCTGGAGCGTGAAGAGGCTCTTGTCCTGGTATTCCCACCGCATAAAGAGGACCGACCCATCGTCCAGGACGTGCGGCGACATACACGCCAGCGTACTGAACTCGATCCGCCGGATGTCCGTGCCGTCGGCGTTCATCGTAAACAGTGCCGACGAGAGGCCCGGCTGGCACATCGAGTAGCTCTTGCCCCGCGTGGACGTGAAGCAGATCCGCCCGTCGGGCAGGTAGATCGGGTGTACGTCGTGGAAGCGCCCCGTAGTGATCTGTCGCAGGCCGGTCCCGTCGACGTTGATCTCGTAGATGTGGAACGAGTCGATGTTCTTGCGGTAGCCCACCTTGCCGGTCGGCTTGAACGCGGGGTCCGGCTTGATCGCCATCCACGCAAACAGCAGCTTCTTCGCGTCGTACGAGACGCTCACGTCGTAGATCACGCCGTAGTCGCGGCGGAAGATCTCCCTGGGCGGGCTGTCCGGGCGGGCCGGATCGTAAACGTAGATGCCCCCGCCGGGGCTGTAGACGTTCCAGCAGTAGATCGTCCCGACGCCGAACGGCCTGCGAAGGTGATGCCGCTTGACGAAGGCGATCGGGGGCAGGGAGGCAATGGCGGCGGTGGCGTCGAAGCCCGGGGTGGGGTCGTTTGGATCGTTCTCGGCGGGGGCCGGCTTGGCCCTAGGCTTCGCGGCGGGCGGGGCCGGCTTGCGGTCCGGCTGGCCCGGGAGCTTGGTCAGCGACACGTCATCGTACCACGCCTGGCCCGAGGAGCGGCCCCATCCGCCAAAAAGGCAGTTGACCTGGATCTCCGTCTTGGCGCCCGTGGTGAAGACCTTCGATACCCGCGTCCAGCCGGTCGTACCGGTCACCGCCTTCGTCTCGCTGCCGCCCAGGGCCTGGACGTTCAGCAGCGCGCCCCTGGCCCCGCGGACGCCGCGCGTCTTGACCCAGCCGGACAGCTCATAGCGCGTGTTGGGCTGGACGGTCACCATCGTAGTCCACGCCGCGTCCGAGCCCTTGGCTGACTGGATCGACACGCACCGCTTGCCCGTTCGCCCGGCCGACTCGATCGTCCACAGCGCCCCGTCCTTCCCGCTCCACGCCTGCGAGCCCCACCTGGCCACGCCATCCCGCGTCTTGTTCTCGAAAGAGGGGTTCGGCAGGAGATTGACTGCCCGTTCGGCGCCGCCGGCGACACCCCGCGGCCAAGCCGACACACACACCGCAGCGAGCAGCACAAGGCCGCGAACACCAGTTGCCAAAGCTCTGTCAGACGTCATGATGACCTCCCGACCGGATGATACTCGCCCCGCCCCGGGCGATTCAACCGCTATCTGACCACGTGGGAGAGCATGGGCAGCGTCCCGATGTCCCTCCAGCCGCGCACGGAGAAGAGAAGAGGGGTGGCAACCGTCCCGGGTTGCTCCCACACGCTGAGCCCGAGTCGAAAGCGGGTACAGGCACGTCCTCGGCCTGCGGCCTGCGGCCTGCGGGCGAGCCAGTCCCCGTTTTCGACTCAAGCGACACGCGCGGGGCTTGCCCGTCGGTCAGTTCTTCGGCAGGATCACCAGCGTGTTGTCGGGGCAGGTGACCTTGCCGGGTTTTCCGTTGAGGATGTATTCGATCACCAGCGTCTTGTCCTGGCCCTTGGCCGGGTCGGTGCGGCACAGGTCGCGGTATCTCATCAGGGGGATGTACCGGCTGTTCTGGGCCCACCGGGCGACCTGCCTGGTGACGTTGGCTTGCTTGTCTCCGGCGCCGTAGGTGGCCTTGACGATCTTGAGCGTCACGTCCTTCTCGGCCAGCGCGGCGGCGATTTCCGGGTGGTTGACGCTGACCGAGCCTTTGAGTCTCGGCGCGTCGCGCTTCTTCATCTTCCGGGCGGCGGCGGTGAGCTTCAGCGGAACGCCGGCGACCTTCTCCGAGTCGCCGTCCTGGCGGATGTTGAACCGGTCGATCACCGGGGCGGTCGCCACGCGCGGACGGACCGGCGGAATGTTCTCGACGGTCGTGCTGTACGGGTCGTACATTTCGCGGATTTCCTCGTCGCCGAGATACGGCCCGTTGGCGTCGACCCACGCGACGAGCCGTTCGAGGTCTTCGCCGGTGACCTTGACCTTGCCCCCGTGCTTTCCGCTGGTTGCGTGCTTGATCAGCGTGCTGGTCGGCGAGAACGACGTGTACGGCGGGATGGTCTTCAGGTCCGACCCGTCGCCGCGGTTGCCGTTATACGACTCGACAACGTACACGCCCGACAGCGGCTTGACGCGGGTGTTGTTCCTGCCCCAGGGGCAAACGCCGCCGACGAGCGTCAGGTACGGCTCGGTGAACGGGCTCGCCTCGTCCGGCCGCGTATGTGTCGAGTCGTCGCGCCAGCGGTGCGTCGACGGGCGATAGGTCATGTTCAGCTTGGCGTAGGCCTTGTGTCCCTTTTTCTGGTGGCACTTGGCGCAGTGCTTGTCGAGGACCGGCTGAACGAACCGCTTGTAGCTGATCGAGGTGTTGTAGCCCCACGACGGCTCGATGGGCGCCTTGGGACCCTTCTTCATGGCGATGCTCGTCCCCGGGGCGGCCGGGTTGCCTCGCGTCTTGAGCTTGCTCTCGTGACACCCGAAGCAGCCGCGCACCTCGCCGGGCATCACGCCGGTGAACGAGCGCATCACGTGGATCGCCTGCTTGTTCTCGTCGAGCATCTGGAAGAACAGGGACTGACCCGGCGGGAGCTTCATCGCCACGCTGCCGTCCTTTTCGATCGGAACGATGCCAAGGATGCGCTTGACCCCGTCGGCCTGGAAGACGCTGACGGCCGGCCCGTCGTGCTGGACCGTCTTGTGCCACGTCGTGTAGTTCTTCGGGTCCATCTGCAGCACGCGGATGTACTTGCCCTTCTTGCGGAGGATCTCCGGTGCGTTGTCGAACACGTCGTTGCTGTACAGGACGCCGTCGGCGGGCTTTTCGTTGGCGCCGATCTTCGGCCAGGCGACGCGGTCGGGGATTATCCGGGGCGTCTTGCGCTTGGCGAACGGCATGGCGTAGTAGGCGTTGTGCCTGCCCTTGAAGATCAGCTCGCGATTACCGTAAACGTCCATCAGGTAGAGGCTGTACTTCGCCGCCCGGGTGGAGATCTGGTTCGTGTGCGGTATTGGCTCGTGGACGGCCGAGCAGAGGAAGTCCTCCTCGCTCAGCGGATACGGGGTCTTGTACGCCAGGAAGCCGCTGTTGTTGTGGTATTTCCGGGCGGGGTCCTTGTACTTGTCGGTCTCGTTCTCGCACGCGGGGGTCCCGTCGCCGACCTCCGGCCAGGCGACCTGCGGGGTGACCTTCGTCAGGCCGTGGGGGTAGTCGAGCCCCTTGTTGGGGTCGATAATCCCGATGCATCCGGCGAACCAGTCATGGTGCCCCAGGCCCGTGAACATCACGCGAGTCGAACCGGGAATGGCGCGGGCTTCGGTCAGCACGTCCGGCCAGCGGCTCTGGTTGCCCCAGAAGATCTGCACGTTGGTTCCGTCGGGGTTCATCGTCCAGAGGCTCTGGACCCGCCAGAGGGCCTTTTCGGTGTATTCCCACCGCGTGTAGATGACCCGTCCGTCGTTCAGGACCGATGCCATGTACTCGGCTTCGCCGTTGCGCGAGACGACGTAGATGTTCTTCCCGTCGCCGTCGCAGCGCGCCACCGCGAAGGCGTGCGTCAT
>CAZVEV010000213.1:0-10857 GCA_964625865.1 uncultured Planctomycetaceae bacterium
GCCGGAGTCACAGCCCGGCTGAGAACCCAACAGCAACACGGTCACACAAGCCGCCGCCACGATTCCAACGCGTCCGAAGGTCTTCATGTCGCACCCTTTCCCCGGCCCCACGAACTGTCTGCCGGCATCGCCCCGTATTATCCGGGGCGGCGTGTTGAGAGTCAACGGGCCGAGCGTCATCCCGTGTCCGGCAGACTCTCTGGTTCCGGTGTTATGGCGTGAGTTCAGTTCCGAACCCGGCGCAGGTCGATCTTCGCCGCATCGTACTCGTAGAATTCCGTGCAGCCCGTATCGACGCACTGGCGAAGATGTTTCCGCGCTTCGTCTATCGACCCGCGGGCAAGATAAGCCTGCGCGATGAAGTAATGGGCCTCGCATTGCTGCTCTGCCTGCTTCTGGGTATTCCTGTTCGCTGCGGCACGCAGGCATTCGGCCGGCGTGATCTCGCGCAGGAGCATGCGGATGACGGGCCCGGGCCAGCCGGAGGGCATCATCTGTCGGCGACAGGCGCGCAACATCGGTGTGCCGTCCTGGCCCGCGCGCGACCGAGCGACCCACGCCCAGACGTACCAGTACGCCTTGGAGGACCCCTTGCAGCGGGCGGCCCACTCCCAGTCGCCGGCGGCGGCGGCGAACTGGCCAGCGAAGAATCGTGCGAAGGCCAATTCGGCTCGGTAGTCCGCTTTGCCCGGGTCCGCCGCAGCGCATTTGGACAGGTCGGAGATTGCCCGCGTGTAGTCGCCCTTCTGTCGGTACGCCAGGCCCCGGCAATAGTGGTAAAACATCTCGCCGGGGTCCAGTTCGATCGCTTTGGTGGCCTCAGCTATGGCCCCGTCCTGGTCGCCCTTCTTGTGCAGACAGAACGCACGCCAGCCCAGAAGCTTCACCAGCCGCTCATCCTCCAGGTCGCCCTGGTCAATGGCCTTGCCGTACAGATCGGCGGCCTGGGCCCACTTCTCCCCCTTGCGCTCGCTATCTGCTCGCCAGATGAGGGCCGAGGTCTCGAGGTCGTCCGGATCGTGGCCGAGCGAGAGTAGAATCGGCTCAAGGAAGGCCATCACTATCACTCCCAAAATGGTGCTCATCACGACGAAGATCAACAGATCCTTCCCAAGCGAGACCTTGCCTCCGTGATAGACCACTCCTCGGCCCCCGAGAAACTGCGGAAGCAGCTCCCACTTGAACCACCGACCGTTCAGCCGCTTGTATTGGCCCGATGCGACAATGAATCGCACCGCGAAGACCGTGAACTCAATAGGCGCCATCAGCAGCGCTACAGCGGCCCCCGCGAACACGTTATAGCCCGAGCCCCTGGGCGCACCGAAGTAGACGATCCACAAGGCGAACCAGAAGAACACCCAGTACCAGAATGACGGAAGGTCGACGATGCGACTGAAGATGAACGTCGTTACCAGGGTCATGACGAACCCCACGGAAAGCTGCCCCCACAGGAGCGCGAGTGTCTTGTACGCCGCCTGGTGCTCCGGACTCTTATGCCACGATCCGGCGCCCTCGTCAGGAGGGGGTTCTTCCTGCGCCTCCGGCGCGGCTTCCTGAGCATCGGTGGGCAACGGGGGAGGCTGGGGGGCCGCCGGGGCTGTGGCTTGCTCGGACGATGGAACTGTGTCCGAGGTAACCTGTTGCTCTGGAACAGCAGTGCTTTCGTCGCCTGGAGCCCAACCCGCCCGCGGCGGCGTTTCGCTCTTGATGCTCCGCAAGGTCTTCATAACTGTAACGGCAATCACGAGCAGCACGAGGCCCGCCACCAGGCCGATTGCAGCCAGGAGCCGGTTGCGAAACATCCAGGAGAGAATCGGGATATCCCGAGGCGCGCCCTCGGCGCCCTCGACGACCGGGCCCGGCATCATCACGGGACCAAAAAAAACAGGCCCCACAAGGAGCAGGAACAACATGGCGCCAACAATCATGATCAGGATGCCCAGAGCAATCCCGCATCCCATTTGTCGACCGGGGTTCTTCTTCTGCTCAGCCATCGCGTTCTCCTAAGCCCGAGACGCCGGGGTTCCCATGAGATGTTGTGCACATAGCCCAAATCTCCCGTGATCTGTCCGGCCCGCATCACCCGGATGGTCTACTGCCGACCCCCACCCGGGCAGTTAGGCGAATTCTACCCCTTGTGCCTCATCCTGCAAGCTCGGATCTCAGATTTCGCATGGCGTGTGCGGCGTCTCCTTTACCATCACGCCGGAGCGGTTGACATCGGCCGGGCCGGTGCTGATAATCCGGCAATACCGGCAGAGCAATTCATAGGGCCGGAGAAAGGGTTTAGCATGAGTAGAATCGGGCGAAGTGGCGTTAGTGTGCTGGTTGGGTGTCTCGTACCGGCGGTCCTGGCGATGGGGTGCTCTGACAAGCCGCGCGACAAACCGGTCGATGAACCGGAGAATCAGGCCAAGTGCCCATGTAAGAAGGCCCCGGGTAGCCTTTCGGCCGAAATGCGAGTCCTTACCCCGCGACTCGGCGTCTGGAAGAGCGACACGGGGATTTCGACCACGCGGTGGGTCCTGGACGGCAAGGGCCAACTGACCGAGCACGCCAATCGCCCCGACTTTATCCGCCGCTTTGAGATAGAGGCCCAATCGCCCCGGCAGCCCGGACGCCGTGTTCCTGATCATGTACAATGCCGACAAGAAGCTCTACAACGCATGGCGAGCCGACGATCAGGGCGGCGGCATGATGTCCACCGGAACGTGGGATGCCGACAGCAAGACGCTGACCTGGGCATGGAAGGACCCGGACGGGACCAGTTACACCGCTCCCGAGCATTTCGTCGACGCCGACACCATCACCTGGGAGTTCATCGCCAAGAACCCCCAGGGCCAGGTCGTCAACAAGGGCGGCGGCACCACAAAGCGAAAGAAATGAAAGTCGGCCCAGCCGGCAATTCCCCAGCCCTGGCCAGTGTGAGAAGGCAAAACCGACAGCCCGAATAATTGGATTCTGTGCCTCGACGGGGCCGCGGAATGGACCAAACGGGCGCGTCAGCTGATGAACGTGACAGGCATAGAGGATCAGGTGAGAGTCGAACGCTTCCCGTGACACGAGGTCACTGACGCACGTACACTCGGAATCGAGTTTTCTATCAGTTGAAGGAGAAACAGAATGACAGGGCTTCTCAATGGCAAACGTGGCATCCTCAATGATCCCATGCATGGGAGATTCGCTCTGGTTTCCTGCCTGCTCCTATTGATGTGTTGCTCGGCCTGGGCGGAGGAGAACCTTGTCATCAAGGACACGGACCTGCCAAGCCAGGTTGGGGTCATAGATGCCTACACCGTTTATGGCGGAGATGGAAAGAAAGCTGCAGCATTTGTGAGAATCTTCGAAGAGTCCATGTCGCTTGGGAAGATTCGCATCACCAGGATGGTGATCTATAGCGATGGGAAAGAGCAGGGCACGTTGTGGCGAGCCGTGCAGCCAGATCGCATGGAGGACTATTCCGCCTCAGCCCCCCAGAGCCCCACACACTACCTTCCCTTGCCGCTCAGCGTCGGCAAGACCGCCAGCGTCAATACTGCATCGGGCGCCAGCACGATTAAGGTGGCGAAAGAGGAGACGATCACCACGCCGGCGGGGACGTTCAAGTGTCTCGTTTGCGTAGGTTTCCGTAACGGCAAGCAGACCCAGACGCTCTGGGTATCGCCTGGCGTGGGGATTGTCAAGGTGATGCTCCTCAAGCCGCAACAGACGATTGTTCTGACCAAGCATAAGAAGCCCGACTCCGCCACCCCGCCGCCTGGATCCGTAGCGCTCGTGGATTTCGATTCGGGCAAAGGCCGGGGCACAACGACTTGTCCAAAGGCTACCTGGGAAGCGACCGGCAGTGACTCTACTCGCATATCGACGACCACGCTGGATGCGACCGAAACCGCACTGAACACCGCAATGTCGCTACGCTGGTCCTACCATGCGGAGAATACAGCCTGGCCGCAAGCCAATATCATGTTAGCAGGGTCTTGGGCAGAAGTCGTCGACCTGACCCCCTATGATTCGGTCAGTTTCTACATCAAGGGCTTCAGGCCGGGCGAATGTGGATTCAGTATTCAAGGCATGTCGCTCAATGGAAAAGGCCAGGAATACGCTTTCGTTCCGATCAAATACACTACCAAGTGGACAAAGGTGACGATCGAGCTTTCACGCAGAGATTTCGCCAAGATTGATCTGGCAAAGACACTGCTGTTTGCGCTGGGCCACTACGGCAATCCCAAAGACGACGGCAACGTGATCTGGATCGACGAGATCACCGCCCATAAGAAACAGGGCCAATAAGCGTCGCGGAGTTCTGCGCCGCCCAGATACTCGATAATCGCCTCGTCCCACGGCCTGCGCATTGGCCCCCCCATGGTGGAGATCACACGGACGCGACCGACCGCAAAGGAGGTGCAGATGTACTCCGCGTCGTCGGCCCATCGGCTCTTCGGGTATGTCTCGACGAGGCCGGCCATCGCCTTGAAACTCCCCCTCGTTTGGTTCCGCAGGTCCCACCCCGCAGCAGCGTCGAGGTAGGCCACCAGCGCGTGCTTCCGCGGCGCCAAGCCCCGCAGATGCTGACCACCCCCAGGCCAGAAGGAGGCAACATAACCCCCGATCCCGGCCGTGTCAAGGCCAAAGGTCGATCTGAAGAAGGCCTCGGCTGACGGACTCTGTCCGGTTCAGTCATTCCAGGGCAGACCTGCTGCGCCCTTCGGCACCCACCTCTCGGCCTGCGGCGTCCGAAATCACCGCCAGCCCCCTCTCTACCCCTTTCCCCCCTTCGCTTGGCCGGCTGACGTCGGTGGTTGTGGCAGGTTCCAGGAGATGACGCCGCCGGTGTAGATCTGCACCAGCCGTCGACCGTCCGGCGACAGCACGGGCCGCCCTTTGGTTCCGCCTTCCAGCAGGCTGAAGTACGTCCCGCTGGCCAGGTCATAGATGCGCACCTGCCCGTCGACGAAACCGACGCCCGAGTCCGGCATCACCAGCAGGTCGCTGGCGGGGCTGATGAGGACCCGGGGCCATTTGAGGTGTCCCATGAAGTCGGTTGGCCCGTCTGCGATGGCATATCGGCGGTTCATGGTGGCCAGGTCGATCACCTCGGCGAGTTGGAGCTTGGCCTTCTCTCGGTAGCGGCGAAGGACAAGCGTCCGTTCATCCGGCGAGACCGCTACGCTGCCATGAATGTAGCCGTGCTTCGGCCAGTCGATGGCGGGCTTGACCGTCAGCTTTCTCAGCAGCCGGCCGGTCCTGGGGTCCCACACATGGAGGACCTCGAATCGCCGCCTGGGAATGTTCCACCACAGGCCCGCGGTCAGGATCTTGCCTGACCTGGGCAGGAAATGGAACTGGTACAGCTCGCCGATGAGTCCGTACCTTCCGGGCACGATAGCGGCGACCTGCTTGCCGGTGGCGGCGTCGAGGATGATCGCTTCGACATCCTTGTTGGGCTTGGCCTTGCCGAGTCGCCAGGACTTGTCCTGCCCACCGACGCGCAGGGCGATCAACTTGCCGTCCGGCGAGAACGCGCCGTCCCGCGCCTGCGGCAGTTGGTTCCACTTGGCGCCGTTCTGGACGTTCCAAAGGACCGTCGGCTTATTCCACTTGCCGAAGCCGAGCGGCGGGACGATGGCCATCAGCCGTTTGCCGTCGGGTGAGAAGGCCAGCGTGCCGACCGATCCGACTTGCCCGGTGAGCGTAACGAGCGTTTTGCCGGTATCGGCGTCGAGAAGGAGAATCTCGGACCGGGTCGAAGCCCCCGAGCCGAGCCATCGGGCCACAGCGATGCGTTTGCCGTCGGGGCTGTAGGCACCGGCCGTGCCGAGAAAACTGAGGGTCCTGGTGAACTGGACGGTCGGGCCAGGCAGGGGCAGAATGAGGTTCGGTTTGCCATGGCGCCTGTCAGGCCTGGCGAAGGTGACCACAGCGTGGCGTGCGTGGCCGAACAGGTCGTCCAGCGAGTGCTGCATCGGCGCGCCGCCGGTGGCGAAGGAGACGTTGTTCTTCTTGAGCAGCGGGATGGCGGCGCGGATGTCGATTGCCCGGCCGAGATTTCGCGGATGTTTGGCCAGACCGGGGCTGACGATGGCGACGAGGTCGCCGTGGGTGTCGAACAACCCCGCGCCGGCCAGACCCGGGTTGACTGGGCCGCTCAGCACCAGCACGTTTGGTCGGGCATCCTTGCGGGCCGGGCCATAGTGGGGCAACAAGGCCGCGTCATCCTGGGCAAAGTCAATCCCCAGTCGCTTCGGACCGGGCCAGCCGTGACGGACCGGGGCGCCGAGGATGCTCAGGTCCCGCCGGCCGAGGCTTCGACCGCTGTCGCAGAGCGTCGCTCGGGCCAGACCCGCACCGGCGACTTTCAGGATCGCCAGGTCCAGGCGAGCATCCACAGCCACGACGGTCGCCTCGCTCGGCCGCCCGCGGAGCAGCACGACGGTCTTCTTGGCCTGGCCGACCAGGCTGGCCAAGGTCAGGATATGGCCGTCCGTGCTGACGACCACGCCATTGCCGACCGGTATCGGCGGCGACGTCGGTTTATCGGCCAACGCCCGGCCAGCGCACATCGCGGCCAGGAAGAGCCCCAGCGTCACAGTCGTTCGTCGCCTCATCGCAGTTCCTTTACTGAGAGTAACAGGGAATCACTTCCATCCGAGATTTCGCAGATGGTCTTCACCCGACGACCGCCGTCGGCCTTTCTGGTGATTCCACCATGAGCTATGAACCGAAAACGCCTCTCCGAACGGTGCGCGCCCGAAGGCCCTGAGGGCACGACTGGCCAACGCGAAGAAGCCCGACAGGGCCCTCGCGGTCAATACGCCCCAGAGAACACATGTCGCATTGTATCGCTACGGGCGAACTCGTTAATGGGCGCCCGCCACACCCGGACCGCACACGGTTTCAGGACTCAACCTCACTGAATCCTGGGCAGAGGTTACTTCCAGAAGCAGGTGACTGCCCCCTGGCTTCCTGGGCCGTGCAACTCGTTGTCAGGTCGTCAGGACCTTCTTCGCGGCGGCCGTAACGTCGCCGAGTATGCGTGTTGCGCCGGCCAGCAGCAGCAGGGGCATCGAGATCAGCAACACGATCCCCAAGGCGATCATCAAGCTCAACATCACGCTCTGCTGCTGAATACCGGGGATGACGACTGCCGCGGCAATCACGACGCCTACGGCCATCCGAATCGGCAGCAGATCGCGATAGACGATGTTCTGGACGATTTCCCGCGCCTTGAAGTAGCCGCCGTGCGCCGTGCCGAGCGTGTTGGTGATGTCGTTGGGCGATTTGTCGTCGAGGTCCACGACCACGTGCTCAACAATGCGCTGAACCATCCAGTCGATGGTGTCGATGGCCACGGAAACCACGCCGTCTGGCGGGGTCGATGCCAGTTCGGCCAGCCACTTCCGCATCTCCGGCCAGGTCTGGAGGTACGGCGTGCGCGTCAGTCCCGGTACCACGCCGGCCCCATTCTCGCAATCGATTAGGATTGCGCCGGCCGAGGCGGCGAACGTCGTTTTGCCCACGCCCGGCTGGCCATAGACGATCATGGTCGGAGGTGACGGCGTGGTTGTGGTGATCAGGGAGTTCATGAGTGTCATGTGCTGTTCCTTTTCTCTGGGGGTTCCAGTTCTCTACATTTGCGTGAGAGGCGAATTCTTTTCGGCCTACTTCGAAAAGAGCTCCAAACCGGCTCTCTCGAAGTACGGGCGAATCCGATGGATCGCACGGGTGATCGCCGCCGGTGAGACACCCAGAAAACGGGCCGTCCCTGCCGGCGGGTTGACCATCAGCAACCGGCAGATGATCTGGAGCCGCTCAGGCATGGCGCAGATCACAGCCTCCACGTCCATCCGGAGGTTTTCGGCCGCGAATGGCTCACCGGTCATCGCCGGGTCGATGATTGTCTCGTCGAAGCCGTCGGCGATGTCATCGACGCCGAGCGGGCGTGTGGCCACGCCGCTGTAAGGGGCCAGCAGTTTGCGGAGGATATGCCTATACCGCCGGTCCAAGATGCGGCTGAGGAACGTCTTCCAGCGGGTGCGCTTCCCATCGTAACGGCCCACGCCCTGGACCAGCGACATCAACAGATCTTGGGCCAGATCATCTCGCTCCGAGTCGTCGAGACCGAACTTCTCCAGGATCCGGTCGACCTTGAAGGCAATCCGGTCCTGGACGTACGCCTCGGCCTTGTCCCGATCGAGGCCCGGTACGAAGCGGGCCAGGAGATCGGAAAACCGATGAGGCGCTTCACCGGCGTGTTGCTCCTTGCCGGCCGGGGCGACTGGTTGTGTCGTTCTGGTAATCATCAGCGTTTCCTTTCGGAGCCGGTCTGGTTCGTCGGTCTCCCCCATTACCTACCAGCGGGTGGTCGAATCTGTCGGGTTGGATGGCGGCCCGGGCAGGTAGATTCCCAAGCCGGCCTCCTCAAAGTGGCTTCTGATCTCTTTGATGGCGTTGTAGATGCTGGAACGATGTCGCCCCATGGCCTTGGCCACCTCCCGCGCCGAGCCCAGCTCCTTGAGGTGCTTGTAGACCCTGCGAAGACGGTCGGGCAGGACCGTGGCAGCGTCGGTCATGTCGATGATCAGGTCGCCCAGTTCCTCCGGGTCGATGGAGGGCGTGCCGCGGTGGCGACGGACGTTCTGCTCGGTCACCAGGTCAGCACCGGTCGCCCACTCGTTGTAGAAGGGATGCGTATCGGCTTCGACAAGCATCCACTGGCTGAGGCTGCCTTCCTCGCGGTGGTAGTCCCGGCAGGGAGCCTTTCGCGCAGCGACGATGTCGGCGATGGCGTTCCTGACCATGCGGGCGAGGAACGGTTTCTTCTTGCCCTTCGCTGGATTGAACCACGAACGTCGGCGGATGACCTCCGACGCGATCTGCTGTTCCAGGTCTTCCCGATCGGACTCGGTGAAACGATATCTGCCTATCGTCTTGCGAACCGTGACCTGGATGAGGCTGGTGACATACTGCGGGAGGAGACTGCGGCTGTTGGTGGTACCCACGGCAAACGCTCCTTGGAGCGAAGGAGGCTCGTGGGTGTCGTCTCAGCCGGAGTCGGCTGCTTCCCCCTGTGGGAAGCTGCTATGGGCCGCTCGGCTGAGCGGCACCACAGCGGCCCCCGGCATGGCGCAGGACCGATGTCCGGCGTCGCTCCGGAGAGCGTTTCCATGGGGCGTGACATGACGGCTCGGACAGGCAGGCCGAGGCGAAATGCGCATGGAGAAGGCCCGGCGAAAGAAGAATGCCGGGCCTCAACTATTTGGGGAAAGGTCGGTTACAGCCGAGAAAAATAACTTGCTTGTTTGCAGGAATTTGGCGTTACACGGTCACACCACCGTGACGGTGCCCGTTACATGGGTCACAGTTTGCCGGATGTTCGAAGGCGGAACGGCGGCAACTCACCCAACCGCATGGCCCGGTGAGCGTCGCAGATTCTGCTCTCCGCACCCCAACACGGCAGACCGCCACGGCGGCGGAGACGGACTGGGCCGAAGGCGCGAATAAACTCCCGCTCCGGTTCGGGACTGGGCCATCCCGGCAAGCGGAGCCTGCCTGTATGGCAAGGAACAAATCCCCGCAGATCCGCAAGTGTGTGTTGCAGATTGATCAGCACTCGATAGCCCTAAGTCGAGGCCCCCCGCCGGCGAACGACTGGGGGGCCAGCCTCTGCAGGTCTGGTTGCCTAGGCGGAGGGAGACCTCGGCACCAAACCGCCACTACAGGCTCCGGGTCCTTTGCCTCGGAGTCCATGCTACCATTGATTGTAGCGACCACCACACACGGTGTCAACCCGCCTTGGCGGATCTCTTGGTAGACTGCGGGCAGTGCCCCAGGCATCGTGCCCCCGTGGGCAGAACCACTGCTGCCGGGGGCGTCGGGGCAGTCGTTTTGGCTGATGCTACCCCGACAATTCCAGACGCCTGCTGGTAGGTAATGGGGGCGGGAACATGTCCCCGCCATCGAGCAGGTTTCTATGGCCAAAGAAAAGCACCAGAATCTCGAAGGATCCCCTTGGATTCCGTGCCCCGCTCGCCCTGATGGCCAGGACCAAACGAGACGTAAGACCTTGTCGCACAACGCCTTGAGGCCATACAGCGAGCGGTGCGGACCCCTCGCCGAGAACGTGATTCACCACTTGGCGCGGCTGGTGGCGGAACAGGCGAACCATCGAAAGCCGGTAGTCACCCGTAACACGCCTTCAGCCGCCCTCGCCAGAGGGGTGTTATTGCTTCGCCTCCCCTCTGGACAAGGCACAGCCGACGGAAAGGGATGATCCCATGGAGAAAACGCGGCCCAACGAGAGCAACCTTCCATCCGAAGCCGTGATGTTGACCGCGGACGGTCTGGCGAAACTGCTGGACTGCTCGCCCAGATCGGTCCGTCGCCTGGCTGACAAGGGCAGCATCCCCCCGCCGGTGAAGATCGGCGGGATGGTGCGATGGCCACGAGGAACCATCGAGCAGTGGCTTGCCGATGGGTGCCCGGCCGTTACGACGTGCCGGAGGCGGCGATGATGTTCGTTCTCCTTAGCCAGAGATAATCTGCAACTTATTCTCACAAAAGGACTTGAGCCTTGTCGCCCGTTGAGGCTCAGTCAAAGGGAACTGGTTGCGGAGACAGAAACATGGCTACAGTATACCGAAAGAAGATCATCAGGCCGATGCCCGATGGAGGGGAGATCGTCACGCGGCGAGGCAGGCAGATGGTCCAGTGGCGTGACGGCCGAGGCAAGAATCGCACGGCAGAGATCGCGGTTGGCAAGGACGGTGTGGTGCGCATCGCGACACGCACGGCTACGTACTATGCTAGTACTCTGTCCGAGCTACATTGTCGGGTATAGTTTCCTCAACCTGATCCGGG
>CAZVEV010000214.1:0-10791 GCA_964625865.1 uncultured Planctomycetaceae bacterium
GCGTGGTCAAGGCGATGGCCAACATCACCGGCGGCGGGCTGGGGGGCAACCTGCCTCGCGTCCTGCCCGAGGGCCTGACCGTGCGGATCAAGCGGAACAGTTGGCACGTCCCGCCGATCTTCAAGCTCATCGCCGCCCGCGGCCCGGTCGATCCGATTGAGATGTCGCGCGTATTCAACATGGGCGTCGGCTTCGTCATGGTCGTCTCCCCGCACTTCGCCACCTCCATCATGACCCGCCTCCGCAAAGCCGGCGAGCGCTGCTGGGTGCTGGGCAAAGTCCGCAGAGGCGGCCCCGAGATCATGTGGGCGTGAGAGAGGGAATAGGCAATAGGCAGTAGGGAGTAGGGAACGGCGGGAAACGGCAGGCCGATGCCGCGCAGGGCCCGTTGGACATCCGAAGACCCCTGTCCGCCGTTGTCCTGCCGTTGTCTTGCCATTCCTATCCCCTATTCCCTTCTTCCGGATAACGCTCCTGCCCCCTCGTGCCGATAACCCGCTAAGGATGTTGTGGTCTTTGCAGACGACCTGTCGTATTATGGTAAGATACGAAGTGTTCGACGAGGCCCAAACAGGGATGACGACCGCATGAGTGGACCGACACCGCCGCCGAAGCCCCAGCCCCCCCAAGGCCCACCGCCCACGCGCATGGGACGATCGCTGATGGTCTGGGCGATCATTATCGGGCTGGCTATCCTGCTGATGACCCTCATCAACAGCGGGATGGACTCCCCACGCGAGATCTCGTTCTCGAAGTTCTGGGCCTATGCACAGGACGGCAAGGTGGTGGGCAAGGTCTATGTCAAGGACACCGAGATCCTCGGCACGCTCAGCAGCGACGTTGGCGGCCTCAAGAAAGACCAGACCCGCAAGTTCCGCGTACGGATTATCCCCTCGATGTCCGAGAACCTCGACCAGAGATTGGACGTTCTCCACAGCCAAACGGGCGTCGAGGTGATCTACCAGCCGACCGGATGGTGGGAAGGTCTTCTGCCCCAACTGTTTGCGCTGGTCCTCGTGTTCTTTATTCTATGGTTCTTCCTGTTCCGTCGTCTCGGCCAGGCCGCCGGTGGCGGGGGCTTTCTGGGCAGCTTCGGGCGGTCGAGGCATCGCCTGGTAACCAAGGAACACGCACGAGTTACGTTCGCCGACGTCGCCGGCGTGGAGGAGGCCAAGGACGAGGTCTCCGAGATCGTCGAGTTCCTCAAGAACCCCAAGAAGTTCCAGCGCCTCGGCGGGCGGATTCCGCGGGGCGTGCTTCTGGTGGGCCTGCCCGGATGCGGTAAGACATTGCTTGCAAAGGCGATAGCTGGCGAAGCGGACGTTCCGTTCTTCGCGATTTCCGGAAGCGACTTTGTCGAGATGTTCGTCGGCGTGGGCGCGTCGCGCGTCCGCGACCTGTTCAAGCAGGCCAAGGACTCGGCCCCGTGCATCATCTTCCTCGACGAGATCGACGCCGTCGGGCGACGCCGCGCCGCCGAGCATCCCGGCGGCGGGCAGGAGACCGCCCAGACCCTCAACGCCATTCTCGTCGAGATGGACGGATTCGACAGTTCCGACCAGGTCATCGTCATCGCGGCAACCAACCGCATGGACGTGCTGGATCCGGCCCTGACGCGACCGGGCCGATTCGACCGCCAGATCGACGTGCCCCTGCCCGACCTCCGCGGGCGCTACGAAATCCTGCGCATCTACGCCGCCAAGATCGAATGTGCCGCGGAGATCGACCTGGAGCGGGTGGCGCGAGGCACGCCGATGTTCAGCGGGGCCGACCTGGCCGCCCTGGTCAACGAGGCCGCCATCGCCGCAACGATGGCCGACAAGGAAACCGTCGAACAGAGCGACCTCGAAGAAGCGCGCGACAAGGTCCGCTGGGGCCGGGCCCGCAAGAGCAGGCTTGTCGATGAGAAGGAGAAACTCATCACGGCCTACCACGAGGCCGGACATGCCCTGGTCCAGATGCTCCTGCCCAACGCCGATCCGCTTCACAAGGTCACCATCCTGGCCCGCGGCGGGATGGGCGGCGCGACCTTCGCCCTGCCCGAGAAGGACCGCAACATCTTCACCCGCTCGTACTGCCAGGCCCAACTGTGCGTCTGTCTGGGCGGGCGACTGGCCGAGGAACTCTGCTGCGACGACATCTCCAGCGGCGCCTCGGGCGACAGCGCCCAGGCGTCCGAACTGGCCCGGCGGATGATCCTCGATTGGGGAATGAGCGACAAGCTCGGCTTTGTCCGATACTCGCCCGACCCGCGGAAGCAGACGTTCTTCATCGACGGCAAGGAGTACTCCGATCGGACAGCCGAGACAATCGACCAGGAGATCCGTGGGATCATCGAGGCCGCCGAGAGCGAAACGCGAGAGATCCTCGAATCCAATCGCGCCACCCTCGAGAACATCGCCCAGGCGGTCCTGAAATACGAGACCCTTAGCGCCGACGACGTTCAGCGCATCATCGACGGGCAGGTCCTGGACAAGCCCACGGTAGCTGAACTGCTCGACCGCGAGCAGCAGAAGAACGCCGAAGCCCCGGCCGACGAGCCCGCCCCCGCCGGCGAGGACGACCCGGTCCCGGGCATGCCCCCCCTGCCGGAGCCCGGCTAGACCGGTTGACCGGTGGATTGGTTGACTGGTTGACTGGGAACGGCACCCGCGCGGGGCGGATTGGGTATTCGTTCCGCGTGCAACGAGTTGCACGCCCTACCGGATGCGGCGCGTGGCGACCTCCGGGCGCATCGACGGTGTTGAAGTACACGTAGCGAAGAGAGCCCCGGTACACCAGTCAACCAATACACCAATCAACCAGTTAACCAGCTAACCAGAGGTCATATGTTTCGTATAGGTTGGACACGAGTCATTCCCGTGATGCTGGTCTGCGTGGCGGCCGGTGCGTGGATCATGCACCAGGCGCCCGCCGGAGCCAAACCCGCAGGTGCGGCGCCCCGGTCGAAGCAGGCGCCGTACAAATCGCCGACGGGCATCGCGTTCGGACCCGGGGGGCGATGGGCCTACGTAACCAACAGAACGGCTGACACCCTCTCGGTGATTGACGCGGCGACGGGCAAGGTCGTCAGCGAAGTCCGCGTGGGGCGCGGGCCCACGGGCGTGGCGGCCAGCGGCGACGGCAAGTGGGTGTACGTAGCCAACACGTGGGACCACAGCGTCAGCGTGGTCAGCGCCGCCGGCCACAAGGTCGTCGCAACGATCAAGGTCGGGTTCGAGCCGATCGGGCTGGTCCTGTCGCGCGACGGCAAGCGGGCGTACACGGCCAACTACATCTCCGACGACGTGTCGGTGATCGACACCGCCGCGCGGAAGCAGATCGCCCGCATCCCCGTCGGACGGGCGCCCACGTACATGGCCCTGACACCCGACGGGCGCAAGCTCGTGGTCAACAACTCGCTGTCTCACCAGCCCGCGACGGACCCGAAGCTGACGGCCCACGTTTCGGTGATCGACACGGCGGCGCGCAAGGTCATCGCGGAGAAGCGCTCGCCGGGCACGATGCTGCTGGGTATGGGCGTGGCGGTCAGCCCGGACGGCAAGTTTGCGTTCGCCGTGCACTCGCGCCCTAACTTCAACATCACGCCTTCGCAACTCGGCCAGGGCTGGGTCCACACCAACGCCCTGTCGATCATCCCGCTGGAAGGCGAGGGCAAGGTCGTCACGGTCCTGCTGGACAACGTCTCGAGCGGGATGGCCAACCCGCACGGGGTGGCCCTGAGCAAGGACGGGCGGTGGCTTTACGTGGGCCATCGCGGCGTGCACAAGATCTCGGCGGTCGACCTCGACCAGTTGCGTGCGCTGATCAAGCGGACCAAGCCGGACGACCTGGCCCGGACGCACGTTAATCTCGGGTACCTGTGGCAGTACGGAAACGTCGTCCGCCGCGTGCCGACCGGCGGGCTTGGCCCCAACGACGTAGCCGTCTCGCCGAAAGACGGCGGCGTGTGGGTGGCCAACTACTTCTCCGATACCGTCACCGTTCTGGACCCGGCGACGGGCAAGATCCGCAAGAGGATCGCCCTGGTCCCGCCTCGCAAGATGACGCCGGTTCGCCGCGGGGAGTTCCTGTTCAACGACGGGGCCCACTGCTTCCAGCAGTGGCTCAGTTGCACCAGTTGCCACCCCTACACGCGGGCCGACGGGGCCAACTGGGACCTCCTGAACGACGGGCGGGGCAACCCCAAGAACGTCAAGAGTCTCGTCGGATCGTGGCAGACCCCGCCGGCCATGATCACCGGCGTACGGGCCAGCATGGAAGTCGCGGCGGAGAAGGGGTTCCTCTTCATCCAGTTCGTTCAGCCGGATCCCGGGGAACTCGAAGCCGTCCGGGCCTATCTGCGAGCTGAGAAGTACATCCCCAGCCCCTATCATCGCAACGCCGACGGCTCGCTCGACGCCCGGGCCAAGCGGGGCCAGAAGGTCTTCGCCAAGGCCAACTGCGATATGTGCCACCCCGCCCCGCTCTACACCGACAAGGACAAGTACGACGTGGGCACGCTGACCAAGAGGAACCTGCCGGCGACCAAAGAGTTCGACACGCCCAGCCTGATCGAGTTGTACCGCACCGCGCCGTACCTGCATGACGGGCGGGCCGCGACGCTGATGGACGTGATTACGACGCACAACCCCAAGGACGCCCACGGAGAGACCCGCCAACTGACCGCACAGGAGCGGGCGGACCTCGTGGCGTTCCTGAAATCGCTGTAACGAGGCATGATGATGAATGCATTTCGCCGAATCGTGACGTACGGAGTTGTCGCCGCGACGCTGCTGTGGGCGACAGGAGCTCTCCAGGCGGCGCCGAAGAAGACGGCCGCGAAACCGCAAGCGGCTAAGGGCACGGGCGTGTGGATCAGCGGCGAGGGCCTCGCGCGGAACTCGTCGCGAGCGTTCGCCATCTACAAGGGCAACTCCTGTGTCCGCGTCGGGCGAGTCGGGCAACTCGCCAAGGTCTCGCCCGGGGCGTACGACGTCCGCGTGGGCTTCACCTCCGGCTGGGTTACCACGCCCGTCCAAGTCAAGGCCGGCAAGCCCACCGTCGTACCGACGGGGCTGTTCCGCTTCCGCACGCTGACGCCCCCGAACCTGAAATCCACCGTGCCCCAGAAGCTCTACCACGGACAGACGTACCTCGCCACCGGCTACCAGGGCCGAACCGTACGCCTGCTGCCCGGCACGTACACTGTGCGCTACCACGCCCCGGGGGATGCGGGGCAGGCCCAGGCGCTGACAAAGTGGCACATCGTCGGGCCGTTCCGCGCCGACTACAAGAAGGAGCGCAGCCTCAAGCGCGTCTGCCCGCCCGAGGAAGGGGCGGTCGACCTGAAACGCACGTTCACCGAGCGCGGCGTCAAGCTCCCGTGGCGCAAGGTGCACCCCGCGCCGCAGACCAACCTGAAGTCCTACACGCGGGGGGCGGGCTTTGTGTACCTGACCACGGAGTTCCAGGCCGACCGGGCCCAGACGGTCCAGTTGACCGGTTTCGCCCGAGGCGGGATGAAGATCTGGCTGAACGGCAAGCTGATCAAGACCGTGCCCATGGGCACCAGGACATACATCACCCGGCGAATCGAGATCTCCCCGACCGTCCGCAAGGGCGCCAACCGCCTGCTGATAAAGACATTCTCGGCTAACTGGTTCAACACGCCGTTCGGCGTGATGATCGAGAAGTGGCGCAGCTACAGCGTAACGGTCAAGGCCAACCAGCCCGCCCCGCCGGCGACCACCGCGCAGGCGCCCCACCGCAATGCCTCCCCGCCGGTACCCGAGATCAAGGGCATCGTCTTCTGCCAGATCCCCGACACGCCCGAGGGACGCTCGGGCCTGCACTACGAGCAGTTCCGCATCATCCGCCGACCGAAGTACGGGCGCATCTGCAGCCTGATCCCCGCGACGCCCAACGGCAAGCTGACGGACCTGACGGGCAAGCACTTCATCGCCGCGATGCAGCCGGACCTGTCGTACGACGGGCGGAAGATCATCTTCACCGCCCGCCGGGCCAAGGATCCGTACGGCATCTGGAACATCTACGACATGAACCTCGACGGCAGCGGCCTGCGCCAGATCACGCGCGACATGGGCGAGTGCACGGACCCGTACTACCTGCCCAACGGGAAGATTGTCTTCAGTTCGGACGTCACGGGCTTTCGCGACGAGTACGACCGCGACAAGGCCCGCCTGTTGTACACCTGCAATCCCGACGGCTCGGACGCCGAGCGGATCACGTTCAATCTCTCCAGCGACACCGCGTCGATCGTGATGCACGACGGGCGGATCCTCTTTACTACCTGGCAGCACCACGGCGAGCACAACGGGGTGGACGGTATCTTCGCGTTCGGTACGATCATGCCCGACGGCACGCAGTTCAATACGTTTACGGGCAACCAGTTCCAACTCCGCGACACCAAGAGCTACATCCAGCAGCTCACCGACGGGCGGGTGGTCTTCGTCGAGTCGGCGGGCCACCGGCACTACAACGCCGGCGGGCTCGGCATGGTCGATCTGCGCAACCCGCAGAAGACCCAGAGGGTCCTGACACCGGGCATGGTCTATAGCGGCCACAACCTCGCCGGGCGCTACGCCTCGCCGTATCCCCTGCCCGGGGGCAAGATGATCTGCTCGTACTCACCGGGCCGCGGCACGAGCCCGCTGCGATACGACCCGTCCGAAGAGATCCACATGGGCGTCTACCGGTTCGACTTCGACGCCGGCAGGCCGGGGCAGATCATCTTCGACGACCCCAACGCCCAGGACATCGACGCGCTGGCCATCTTCGAACGCCCCGTCCCGCCGATCATCCCCGACATGGTCAACCGCAAGAAGAAAACCGGCGTGATGATGTGCGTCAACGCCTACCTGTCCGACCGGCCCAAGACCGCCAAGTACGCCCGCGTGGGCCTGCTCCCGCCGGCCAAGCCGGGCCAGATCAAGGCCGTCCGCGTCACCGAGGGGTTCGGCATCGAGGACAAAGACCCCAACCGCCACAAGTCCTTCGCGATCGACATCCTGCAGATGAGCTTCGGCTCGAGCAGCAACAGCGGCAACGCGTTCGAGCAGAAGCGGATCCTCGGCTACGCCCCGGTCCACGCCGACGGGTCGTTCTCGGTCGAGGTCCCCGCCGACAGGGTCCTGAGCCTCCAGACGCTCGACGCGGCAGGAATGGCCATCGAGACGCAGTTGACGTGGGTCTGGGTCCGCCCGGGCGAGACGCGGCTGTGCATCGGCTGTCACGAGCCGCGAGACTCGGCCCTGTCGAACAGCGACTGCATGGCCATGAAGCGACCGGCCACCATCGTCGCCGAACCCAAGGTCAAGCCCTACACGGTCGACTTCCGCCGCGACATCATGCCCATCATTGAGAAGCGCTGCTCGTCGTGCCACAACGCCAAGAAGCCCGCCGGCGGACTGGATCTGCGAAAGGGCTTCGAACTGGTCTTCCACCGCACCGGCTGTCGCGGACGCACGCTCAACGCCGCCATGTTCAACCACGCCTACGAGAGCCTCCTGCAGGCCCCGCCCAGTCGCGTGGGCACGCTGGTGATCTCGAACTCCGCACGGCACAGCCCACTGATCTGGCGGCTGTATGGAAAGCAACTGGACTTCACCGACGCGCGGAATCCCTATAAGAAGAAGTGTTCCATCATGCCGCCCAAGGGCCCGCTGCCCGAAGCCGAACGGAAACTCTTCGTCGAATGGGTCGACCTCGGCGCCCAGTGGGACAACATCCCCGGCGAGGACCCCCTGCCCTGCTACAACGCCAAGGAGTCCAAGCGCATGGCCATCGAGGCCAACAGACGCCTCGCCCAACCCATCCTGGACCCCGCCAAGGCCTTCCGGGCCCGCTGCCTCGAATGCCACGACACCACCAAGCTCCGCAAGCTCCAGACGATCACGTCGGCGCAACTGGCGCCCCTGATGAAGCGCATGATCGCCAAGCGCGCCAACTGGATCAAACCCCAGGAAGTCCCGCTGATCACCCACTACATCATCAAGAACGCCAAACCGCCGGTTAAGAAGAAGTGATCGGTGGTCGGTCGCCGATCTCGCCCCGGCGCAACAGCGACGGGCGCCGCTTGCGGCTTCGCATCCGTATGACAACAAAGCACAACGAAGAATTCGTCAGCGAGGCGATGACGCCGGTGGCGGGCACGGGCGATGCGGGGGCGATGGCGCGCGGCGAGCCGGGGATCCCCTCGCGGTTCACCTGGCGCGACACGGAGTACAGCCTCGTCGGCGTGATGGAAACGTGGAAGACATCGTCCCCCTGCAAGCACGGCGGGGGCGAGGTCTACCTCCGCCGCCACTGGTACCGCATCCTGACCGACCCGCCCGCCGTCATGACCGTCTACTGCACCCGCCAGGCACCGAGATCGAACACGCGCAATCGCCCGAAGCCGCGCTGGTGGATCTACACCGTCGCCCCCGCCGACCCTCCCCCTGAACCCCCGCGATCCGAGCCCGCCTCCTGAGCCCTCGCACCCTGCTCGAAGCAGCTTGCTTCTTGGCGTCTTCCCCTGGAAACGCCCGAAACCGCCCCTGCAGCGTCCCCTTCCCCGCCCGACGAACGTATGCTATACTCCCCGTGTCGGGTCCCGGGCGTTTAGCTCAGTTGGCTAGAGCGCATCCCTTACAAGGATGAAGTCACTGGTTCGAGTCCAGTAACGCCCAGCCGATGCAACCCCTTGCTATCGCAGGGGGTTGTGTCATTCTGCAAGAGGCCGAGAACATGGGGATTGTTGTCCCTTGTGTCCTGCCGCCACTGCACCCGGCGCGGCGTATCTTGCTGTCTCTTCAGACGCTGATTCGTTCGGCCTTGCCCAGATCTGCGGCGTTTGCCACAGCATTCACTCCGCTGCGCGCAGGAAACGCCCCGACCTGTGAAGGGCCGGAGCGTCAGTCACGTTCGGCTGTCCTGTGGGCAGCCTGGCGGCGTCTGCGGCGAAGAACGGCCAGCCCGCCGAGGGCCAGCAGGCTCAGCCCAGTCGGCTCGGGTATCTCGTGCAGGTGGACGGGCAGTTGGCCCATGTCCAGCGTGACGTTCTCGCTGCCAACGACCTGGCCGCGCGCGATCGCCGACAGCCCCGGCCCCGTCCCGGGATGGATCGGCACGCGCCCGCGAAGGTCCGGCAGGCCAAACGTGACCCGCCCGTCCCCGCCGTACGTCGTGCCCAGGATGGAGAACAACGCACTGTACTGCTGGATGGGCAGTAATTGCCCATCACAGAACGCCCAGCCGCGAGGCGCAAACGTGCCGCCGAACAACGTGATCTCGCCGAGCATCGGATCGGCGCCCAGCGTGACGACCGGCGCGTCGTCAGTCGCCGACAACTCGTCGGACCCGGGGGCAATGGTGGACGAGGGGGACACCCCCTGCAATGCGATGATGTAGTTGAGCGTCAGCGACGGCTGCATGTTGGTATGTGCCGCGCCGCCGCCGGTCGGCAGCGTTGCGTCATTCGGGGACGGCCAGTGCAGCGAGTGTTGATGGGTGGGTATCTGGGCATTGGACAGCGTGACGCTCTCGACGCCGATCTTCTGACCGAGTCGGCGGTCCGACAGCCCGGGTCCGCGGCCCGCGTGCATGGCCAGGCGACCCCGCATGTCCGGCAGGGCAAAGGTGGTCTGCCCGTCGCCACCGTACGTCGTGCCCAGAAGCGAAAACAACGCCGTGTTCTGCTGAATGGACAGCAACTGGCCGTCGAGAAACGCCCAGCCACGAGGCACGAAGTTGCCCGCGAAGAACCCGATCTCGCCGATAAACGGATCGGTCCCCGCCTGGGGCACGGGGCCCGGATCACCGGCCATTATGCTCTGCGAGGGATACAGCCCCGTCAGTGCGATGATCGCGTTGATGCCTAGAGACGGCTGCATGTTCGTGTGCGCCCCCCCGCCGCCGGTGGGGAACGTCTCGTTGTCCGGTGGGACCGGCGGTATCGTGTGCGCGTGCGCCGGCATCTGGCTGACACTCAGCGTGACGTGCTCGACACCGACCTTCTGGCCGAGTTGGCGAGGCGTCAGCCCCGGCCCCAAGCCCGGGTGGAGGATCGACCGCCCGCGCAGATCCGGCGCGCCCAGAATGCTCCCGTCACAGAGCGCCCATCCGCGAGGGGCGAAGGTCCCCGCGAACAACCGAATCTCGCCGATGAACGGTTCGTTCGCAAGCGATACGCCTGCGTCGCCTCCCTCACCGAAGGCGCCTGCAGTGCCTGACGGAAAGACGCCCTGCAGCGCGATGATGTGATTGATCCCCAGCCCCGGCTGTCGGTTCGGATGCGCATTGCCCCCACCCGCCGGCCCGGTGTCGGTATCGTTCGCCATTGCACCGCCTGCAACCAGAATAACCGTCGCCAGGCACGCTACCTGAAATGTCCTTCTCATCTCATCCATCCTTTCACTCCGCCGGGCTGTTCATGTACTCCGAACGCTGATTGAAGAAACCTGAGAGCATGTCCTCTAGCAGGCGGTTCAGCCTGCATGGAGACCTCTTGCATCGTGGGAACTTGGCCGGCAGTGGCCTGAGTGAGAAGGGGCAACGTGTTGAGCCATGCTCCTATCCGCTATCGTAACGCGCCCGATATGAGCGGGTCCGATCTCGCCGCTCCCACCCTCGGCGAGCCTGAACATAGAGTATCTTACAGTGTGACCCCCACCTGTGTCAAGGGTTATTCCGGCCCGCCGGGACGTCGTGTGCGAGGGAAGATTGTGGCACGGTCAGGCGGCGCGTTGGGATTTCCAGTAGGTCTGCCATAGATTGCTGCGGTAGATACCGGCCAGGGCCATCATCGAC
>CAZVEV010000215.1:0-10779 GCA_964625865.1 uncultured Planctomycetaceae bacterium
GCTGCAACTGCGCACGACACGCCCCCCGCAAACGCCCACGGGTTCCACCCCGTGGGGTATCCGAGAACACGGATCACTTCAGATGTGAGACCGGACCACGGTCTGTACGAGACAGGATCCCGCGGACGGGTCTGGAATGGTGACGGATTCTCGGATGCAGATACCCCCCAGGTTGGAACCTGGGGGCGTTTCTTGGTACGCGCATTGCGCGCGATTGGAAAAGGAACCAACGCCCCCAGGCTCCGCCTGGGGGGTATCCGCGAACAGGGATCACTTTCGACGTGAGAAGAGATCCTGTCGGCGCGAAACAGGATATTGCGGACGGGTCTGCGAGAGTGACGGACTTCCGGACGCAGATACCCCCCCAGCGGGTAGGCGTGCAACCAGTTGCACGCCCTACCTACTGGCGCCTACTCGGTGCCCGCGAAACCCAGGTATTCGTCGAGCCAGCGGTCGGTCTGGAGCACGCCCTTTCGCTGTCGCAGGGCGGCACGCTGGGCGCGGCGCTGGGCGCGGTTGAACATCCGTCGGGCCATTGCCGACGTCACCTCGCCCTCCGTGTGTCCGTATCGCTTCCGCAGGACGGCCGACAGCTTCACCGCGTGACGCCGCACCAGTTCATCCTCCAGGGAAACGTACATCTGGAACGAACCGGGGTCGCCCTGGCGGGCGCAGCGCCCGACGAGCTGGCGGTCGACGCGGCCTGACTCGTGGCGCTCGGTGAGAATCACGTGCAGTCCGCCGGCGTCCTTGACCCCCTTGCCCAGCTTGATGTCCGTGCCGCGCCCGGCCATGTTCGTAGCGACCGTGATCTTGCGCCGCTGTCCGGCGGCGGCGACGATCTGGGCCTCCTCGGCGTGGCGGATGGCGTTGAGGACCTGGTGGTCGAGCCCCTTCCTGGCCAGCAGCACGCTGAGATGCTCGCTGGCGCGGACGCTCCGCGTGCCGATCAGAACAGGCCTGCCGCCGCGGTGGATGCGGAAACAACTGTCGACGACGGCGTTGAACTTGGCGTCCTCGGTGGCGAAGACGCGCTGGCGCTGACGCTTGCGGATGCACGGGCGATTGGTGGGGATGACCACGACGGGCAGGTGGTAGATCTGCCAGAACTCGCGCCTCGCCTCGGCCGCCGTCCCGGTCATGCCGCTGAGGCGACGATACAGCCGGAAGAAGCGCTGGAAGCTGATGCGGGCGTAGGTGTCCTTGGGTGGATTGACTTCGATGCCTTCCTTGGCCTCGACGGCCTGGTGAAGCCCGTCGCGCCACTCGCGGTCGTGCATCAGTCGCCCGGTGAACTCGTCGACGATGATGATCTTGTCGTCCTGCACGACGTATTGCTTGTCACGGCGGTACAGTTCCCTCGCCGTCAGGGCCTGGACCACCAGTTCCTCGCGCCTCCGCTGCCCGTGCCACACGCCCCCCAGCGGGGCGGTCATCTCGGCCAGCCGGTCTTTGCCCGCCGGCGTCAACTCCACCTCGCGGTACCGCTCGTTGACGGTGTAGTGCGCGGCCGGCTCCAGTTGCAGCGCCAGGTCCGCCCCCTGGCTGAAGGCTTCCACCTGCTCGGGGTTGGGCGCCTCGCCGGAGATGATCAGCGGCGTGACGGCTTCGTCGATGAGCACCGAGTCGGCTTCGTCGATAATCGCGTAGTCCAGCCCGCGCTGGACCAGTCGGTCCGTGCCGCTTCCGGAGCCCTCGGCGATCTTGGCGAGCAGGGCCTGGGGCAGGGACCGGAGTCGTCCCAGGGCCAACTGGTCGCGGAGGAAGTCGGCGGTGATCTCCTTGTTCGTTCCGTACGTGATGTCCGCCTGGTAGGCCTCGCGCCGGGCGGGGGGCTCCTTCTCATGGTCCACGTGCGAGACGGTCAGGCCGCAGTACGTGTAGATCTTGCCCATCCAGTCCGCATCGCGCCCGGCAAGATAGTCGTTGACGGTAATCACGTGACAGCCGCGTCCGCGCCATCCGGCGATGGTGGCGGGCATGGTGGCTGTCAGCGTCTTGCCCTCGCCGGTGGCCATCTCCGCGACGCACCCGGCCTCCAGGGCCAGCGCCCCGGCGACCTGGACGAGATAGGGCTTCTCGCCGATGAGCCGTGCGGCAACCTCGCGGACCAGCGCGAAGGCCCGATCGAGATGCCCCGGCGTGTCGCGTCCGCGTCGGAAGACCTCGCGGAACTCAGCCGCCGCGGCGCGCAAGGTCGCGTCGGCCATCTCGCCGTAGAGCTTCTCGTGCGACAGTACGCGCTTGGCGCGGGCCAGGTACATCGCCGTTCGCACCGTGGCCCGCTTGCCGAGTCCCGCCACGGTGTCCCAGGCGGCGTCCAGACCACGGGGCAGGTCGGCGGTGCGCCCGCGCAGGGTCAGCATCCGCCAGGTTGTGCTCGGTATCTGCGACACCTCAGCGTTTGAACCTTCCCTCGATGAATTGGAGGATCGAACGATACCACTGCGACGCGAGCGGGCGCGGAGGCAGGGACACACGGAGGATCACGCGCTGTCCGCTGAGCAGGGGCACCTTGCGGTCCCAATGGCTGGCGGCGTCGGCCACCGCGTCGGGCGCCACGAGCAGCTCGAAGAACTTCTCGGCTGCCTTCATGCCCTTGGGGTCCTTCATGTCCGTGCGGATGGACCCGCCGGCGGCGTAGCCCAGGGCGGCTGACGGCAGGCGGTCTTTGCCCACCTCCACGCGTCGTGTAATCCGCCCGGCAACCTGAATATCGGGCAGGCCCTTGACGCGAATCTCGATATCCTCATCGCCGATGAGCCCCTGCTCGTACCGCTCCCAGAGCAGGGCGATGACTTCCTGGTCGGCCGTCGCGCGAATCCGAACGGCGTCGCCCGCGACCATGCCGATCTGCTCGCCTTGTTTCAGGAACGCCCCGACGGCGCGGTCGATGTTGGGCGAGATCCACTGGCCGGCAAAGGGGGCGCGGATGTGCAGGGCGGCGATCTGGCGTTCCACGTCGGCGATCTGGCCCTTACTGACCAGCAGTTGATCGTTGCGGAAGTTCAGTTCGGTGGTTCGTCCGGCATCGAGTGCGATAGCCTTGTGGGCCTCGAGTTGGCGGTGAGCGGCCAGCAGCTTGCGGCGGCGCGCGTCAAGCGGGGCGTTGATGGCTGAAACCAGCGGGGTCGGATCGTCAGGCGACACGCGCGAGCCCGACGGAGTGACCTCGCGAACGAAGCCGTCGGTGTCGGCATAGATGACCTGGATCTGTACCGGCTCGACCACGCCCTCGAGGCGGACGTGCTCGGCCGCGGGCATCAGGCCGATGACGCTCACGATGGCCCCGACGGTGAGAAGCGTCGTGATGACCGCGCGAGGGCGATTGCGGGTCAGTTCGGGGTTGATCGCCAGGTACCGCAGGAACTTGCCCAGCGGCACGAACAGCCACATGATCAGCGACACCCCGCCCAGGATGATCGCCACGAACTTCAACTGCTCCGGCAGGCGGTCGCCCAGGAACGCCAGGATCATCACCAGGATAAACACCCGGTAGATGGTTGATGCCACGCCGTAAAACAGGAACCACGCCCGCTCGCCGGCGCTGTGTGCGGGATTCTTGGCCCGCTTGACGCCCCAGACCCAGCGCTTGACGAGGTAGTAGATGTACTCCTTGCTCCGCTGCGAGAGATTCGGGATCTCCAGCAGGTCCGACAGGATGTAGTACGCGTCGTATCGCAGCAACGGATTGCCATTAAACAGCAGCGTCGAGATGCTCGCGATGAACATCATATTGTAGCACACCGCGTGGAGCGTCGTGCCGGTGGCCGTGTTGGCCCAGACCACCGCCGCGATTGCCGCAATCGCCAACTCCACGAACATCCCCGCGGCGCCGACCATCGCACGCTGCCACTTGCTCCGCAGCGCCCAGGCGCTGGAAGCGTCGACGTAGGGCAGGGGGGTGAAGATCAGGAACATCACGCCCATCACGTGGACCTCGCCGCCGCTGCCGGCGCGACGCCCGAACCGTTTGCACGCAAAGCCGTGGCCGAACTCGTGAATGATCTTAATGACCACCATCGACAGGTACAGCAGGGCCAGGTTCGACGGATCGAAGATCCCCTGCGACCGGTCGGCCAACTCGCCCGCGCGACCGGCCAGGAAATACAGCCCGGTGGCCATGATGCCCAGCCACAGCACGAAGCCGACCGCCGTGAAGACCTTGCCGAACAGCCCCACCCACCGGTCGAGGAAGTGGTCCGGATCGATCAGCGGGATGCGGATGAACAGCAGGTTGGTCATGTAGCCCTGGACTTCGCGGAGGCGGCGCTTCTTGTAGCGCTGGAGGAGGCCTTCGGCGTCGGGGGGCAGTTCCGCGCGGAGCAGGTTCGACGCGTACAGTTGCCCGAGCAACTGGATGGCCTCGCCCTGCGTGGGGGCCGAGTCGCCCATCTGGTCGGTGCAGATGCGCCAGACCTCGCCCACCGTCCGACGCCCGTCCAGCAGGGCCACGAACTCGTACGCCGCCTCGTTCAGACGGAAGAACTGGTTGGCGCCGGGGTCCTGCAGCACGTGCCACATCTGCCCGCGGAAGTGCTGGCGGTGCACCTGCACCGTCGCACGCAGACGCGGACGAAGCGACGTGACGCGATACCACGATTCACTGAATGTCGGACGGTCAACTGCCATGCGAGCAACTACGCCTCTGTCAGAGCCAGAACTTCATCCGGATCCAGTTGATCAGCTTGCGGGTGTAGATATAGCCGTACGAGCGGCGGTCGATGCGGATGCGCGCCACGCCCTTCATGCCCGGGCTGCGCAGGACGGAAGGCAGGTCCTTGATGCAGACGCGGACCTTGAAGACGTTCTTCTGATCGACCACCTCGGCGACCGGATTGATACGCTCAATCTCGAAGGCGAACCGCGATTCGGGCATGGCCGTGGCGGCCATCTCGCCGCCGGCAGTCTTGTCCCGTGCCTCAGCGCGGGCCTGGGCTTCGCGGACGTCGGCAATCAGGTCTTCGGGCACGGACAGTTCGCCCCGCATCTCCTTGCTGCCGACAATCTCAAACAGCACGTCGCCTTCCTCGACCGGCGCGCCGAGTTGGCGTTTCAAGTCGCCCTGGGCGACGTACCCGTCGATGGCCGAGACGATAACCGCATTGGTGATATAGAGTTCGAGCAGGTTGATATCGGCGGTGACCTCCTCGATCTTGGCCTGGGCGATCTCGACGTCGGCCTGCTTGCCCCGCTGGGTGGGGTCTTCCACGGCCGCCTGGGCGGCCTGCTTCTGCTTGACGTGCCCGGCCAGTTCGGCCCGCTTGGACGCCAGTTGCATCCGCAGTTCGTCCGTCTTGAGGGTCGCCAGCACGGTCGGGCCGGGCTTGACGTAGGCCGGATACGCGGCGGCCAACAGCGAGCGGTTCAACTCGGCCAGCCTTGCCGCCGCCAGCGGCGCCTTGGCCCGCTGGTCCAGCAGGTCCTTCTGTCTCGCCGTCAGCGTGATCTGGCGCCAGGGGTTCTCGGCATAGCCCCAGAGGGGCGGGGCAAACGTCTCGCCGGCCAGCAGGACGTTGAGCTTGTGGCGAAGACCGCCCTCGCCCGCCTGGGTCAGCAGGGCGGCGATGTGCTTGCTCGGCTGGGCGCCCTGCTCGGCCCCGGTAGCGATGGCCTCGGCCAGGGCGGCTGCGTCGGTCACGTGTTTCGGATCGAGAAGCCAGTTCGGGGCCCTGTCGCCCGTGCCGACGATCGGGTCGTCCGGTTCGACATAGGCCTTGTCGAGCCGGCCCTTGAACGGCGCGTTGACCACGCGGGAACTGACGGCCTGCAGTTCGAAGGGGGCCTCGGCATTGTAGTCGCCCTCGGCGAACGTCAGGAAGACCGCCGCGCCGATGACGGCAAGGATGATCAGCTTGATCCACGTGTGCTTTGCTCCGAGCAGCAGGGCCAGGCCCTTTCGCACGCCGGCCGCCGCCCGAGCGCCGAACCAGCGGTCTCTCGCGTGAAGGGCCGCCACGCGCGGTGTGCACAGGTCGCACGTCAGTCGCAGCGCCTCGGCTTCGGCCAGCTCGAACGGTTTCTCCGCGGGGCGCTCAACCGTGAGCACAGCCACCGGCTTGCCCTCCCGGCGAAGCGGCAGGGACAGGACCGACGTGGGCCCGTGGCGCCCGCCCAGATCGGCAGCGGCCCGGCTGACGAAGGTGGCCTGCTGGGCCGCCGGGTGGACGACCTCGACGTCCTGGTCGAGGCACTCTTCCATGGCGCCCTCGATGTCCTGGACGAGTTTCATCTTGCGGCTGAACTTCTCGGTGTTGCTCAGGGCCTTCAGGTGGACGTACCGCCCCTTGAGGAATCCCAGCGACGTCCGGTCGCATCCCCAGCGCGTGGTCACTTCGTTGCAGAGCGTCATCGCCGCGCCGGCGAAGTCGTCGTGTTCGTTGACGGTCGACAGGACCTCGGCGGCCATTCTGAGCCTGCCCAGGTCGCCCTGTCTGGCCTGGAGGGTCAGCCTCGCCTCGTAGAGGCTCAGGAGGCTGATGGTCAGTTCAAGGCGTTCCTGCGCGGCGGCCAGTGCGTCGGGCTGGCCGGTCTCGATGAGGTACCCCGCCACGGCGCCGGCGGCCTGTCCGCCGCGGCGCACCGGTATGACAATGACGTGCCTCCCCGCGGGCTGACCGTACATATCGCTGGCCCCGCGGAGCGGCTTGACGACCGTGACGCCTTGCGTTGCGGCGTTCTGCGCGGCGCTTGCGACGGCCCCCACCCACGGTGGGGGATTCTGACCCTCGGCCAGCGGAGGGGCCATCGCCAGGACCTGCCCCGTCCCGTCGGGCCCGGGCCCCAGCACGACGGCGCCCGTCGTCCGCGCCAGGCGACACTGGACGGCCAGCAACTGGGCAAGGAACGCCGCGGGCGGGCCTTCAAAATGCATCAACTGATCGATCAGGTCCGCCGCACTCGGCCCGCCGGGGCGCACCGAGTCGGTGTGAACGCTTGTACTCTCACCGGCCATGGTCGGCCTTTCCGTCTGTCACCACTACACGGTGTCCTTGCGACGCTTGGCCACGTCCAACTCCAGTTCGCCGAACTGCTCTTCGTGACGCCGAATGACCTGGCTGAGCGTGATGGCTAACTGCTTGGCCGAGTAGTAGTTCATGATGATGCGGTCGTTGACCTTGAAGATCATTTCAGGCTGTCCCTCTGCGGTCGGGGCGCTGAGGAGGTTCAGCCCGAAGTCCAGCAGGACCTCGTTGGGCATGGAGTGCGTGGCGACCATGTTGGCGTATGACGTACTCATCTCCCGCTGGTCCATCCGAAGACGGATCTGCTGGCCCGCCTGGTCCGGGACCTGCACTTCGGGCGCCGGCGTGGGGGTGGGGTCTTGGTCGGGGGTCGGGGCTGGGGTGTTGGCCTCTTCTGCCATGGGGGTACTCCCTGTTCGTGGTGTTACGACTCTACTTCCCGCCGTCGCGCGCCGAGTGCGGGACGGACTGTCTTGGTGTTGCTGAAGCGAGGGCCGGCCTGGCCCGGCCGGTTGTCGTGACGGACTTGGACGTCACGAACACGACGCTGACCCGCTCTCCGGCGCGCCGGGCGGTGGGGTTGGGCACCTCGACGCGGATCTTCAGCGTGTTGCTGGCTGAATCGGCCTCCGAGGGCATGTGGATGATCTTGCCGGCGACCTGCTTGCCCCCCGCGCCGGCGCCCGGAAACGTCACCATCGCCGGGTCGCCCTTCTTCAGGGTGCGGGCCTGTGACATGGGCACGGCGACGTTGATCCACAGCGGATCGATCTTGACCACGCGCAGGACCTCTTCCAGGGCGTCCACCGACTCGCCCTGCTCGACGGCCAGGTTCTCAATCGTCCCGTCGATCGGGCTGATCATGCGCATCCGGTCAAGTCTCACGCGGGCCTCTTCGTACTTGCGCTTGTCCTGGGACTGTTGGAACTCAGCCAGCTTCAGCGACAGTACCGCGATGGTCACGTCGAGTTTGGCGTGCTCGACCTCCATCTTGGTCACCGCCCGTCCGGCTGCGGCGGCGTCTTCGTACTTCTTGAGGTCCAGTTCCTTCTGCCTCAGTTGGGCCTTGGCGGCCTCAACGCGCGTGTCATCCTCCGCCTGGGCCTTCAGTTGCGCCACCTGCATCCGCTCGGCGGCATCGTCCAGTTGTGCGACGACCTGGCCGACTTTCACCGCGTCGCCGTCTTTGACCAGCACCTTGGCCACCAGCCCCGGGCGGGTGAACTTCAGGACCACATTCGCGCTGGGGCGCGTGATGGCCTCGATCGGTCGCGGCCCGGCCAGGCAGGCCCCGGCGGTGGCTGCGAGCATGATGGCGGCGATCAGACGGTACGATACTCGGAAGCTTCTGCCCACAGTTCAGACCTCTTTCAGTCCCCTCGGCGAGGACCACGATGCATTGCATAAGAACCCCAAATGATACACCGGACTGCGGATATCGACAACCCCCACCCGGACAAAAAACCCGCGGCGCCCGCGGGCATGGTATTGATGCAGAAAACCTGCATGGGCACGCCTAACGGACCGACAAGAGTATATGGACGGCCAGGGGCCGGGCCTCGGAGGCAAGGTCGCTTGCTGCACGGTCCGGCGATTGCTATACTGGTACCGATGCGGCGGCAGACGGGCAGCAGCACTACGCGCCCTGTGCCCGCGTCATGCTGCACGACGACGTTGGAGTACGAGATGTCCTTCCCTGATACTCCCCAGGCAGGATTCGCTCCCCTGGAGACGCTTGAACCCAGGCTGCTGCTTGCGGCGGTCGCTCCCACGATGTACGAGCAGTACATGCTCGAACTGGTCAACCGCGGGCGCCTGGACCCGCCGGCCGAGGTGGCGCGATACGACGACAGCTACTGGGAGAATCCCACCGTCGATCCGCCCGGGCTGATGGAAGGCCCCCCCAGCGAGACGATCACGGCCGATCCCAAGCAGCCCCTGGCGTTCAACCCGTACATCATTGACGCGGCACGCGGTCACTCGCAGTGGATGATCGACACGGACGTCTTCGACCACTACCAGAGTCCGACCAACGATGCCAAGAAGCGCATGGAGGACGCCGGGTACACGTTCACCGGGTCGTGGAAGTGGGGCGAGAACATCGCGTGGCAGGGCACGACCGGGACGCCGGACATCACGTCGTACCTGTGGCAGATGGAGGGCAGCCTGTTCGGCGACGCAGGCATCGCGGGGCGAGGCCACCGCATCAACCTCATGGACGGCGACTTCAAGGAGATCGGTATCGGTGTGGTGACCGGCGTGTTCACCAGCGGGGGGACGAACTACAACGCCGTGATGGCCACCCAGAACTTCGCCACCTCCGGGACGGCCGTGTTCCTGACGGGCGTGGCGTACGACGAGACCGGCGGAACCAACGACGACTTCTACACGCCCGGCGAGGGCCTGGACGGCGTGGCGATCACGGCCGTCAGGCAGTCCGACGCGCAGACGTTCAATACCACCACGTGGGCCTCGGGCGGATACTCGCTGGCGGTCCTGCCCGGCACGTACAACATCAGCGCGACCTCGGCGCAGCTCGGTACGGTGCAGATCAACGGCGTAGTCGTCGGCAGCGAGAACGAGAAGGTGGACTTCACGCCCGACGGGGCGGTGACGCCCGATCCGATCAACCAGGCCCCCGTGGGCGACGCCCAGACGACCTCCACAGACGAGGATACGGCCAAGCGGATCGCCCTGACCGCCAGCGACACCGAGACGCCCGACAACGAACTGACTTTCGCCATTGCCACCGCCCCCAGCCACGGTACGCTCGTGCCCACCACCGACGCCCTGCCCGACGGATTCACCGGCAACGAGTTCATCTACACGCCGACGGGCAACTACAACGGCCCCGATTCGTTCACCTTCACCGTGACCGACAACGGCGCCCCGGCCGGCAGCCATGCCAATCCGGGCGACCTGACCAGCACGCCGAAGACCGTGACGATAACCGTCGCACCCGTCAACGACAGGCCCACGGCGACGGCGGACACCGTTCTCGTCCAGAAGGACCAGACCACGGAGATCGTCCTGACCGGCGCGGACCTCGAGACCGCCTCGGTGACCTACAACGTACCGGCCGTAACCGACAGCGGGGGCACGCTGGTTCGGACGAGCTATCGCACGTACGACTACACGCCCCCCGCGGGCCAAACCGACGACGACTTCTTCGACTTCACGGTCACCGACAACGGCGATCCGGCCGGAAGCCACGGCGGGGGCGGCGACCGGACCAGCACGCCCGCTCGGATCTACGTCGATATCCGAACCGACTACTGGGTCGACCTGCTGACGACGGACGAGTACACCGATTCGGTCGGCCAGGTCGTGACCGTTTCGCTGACCGGGCCGGTGACCACCGCGATGGCGTTCTTCGCCGGTCCGGGCAACTTCGACCCGTACCTGGTCGAGCTGACCGGCACGACGGCCGATACGCGCGTGGCGTTCTCCCTGGACGCCCTGGGCGCCACGACCTCCGTCCGTTCGATGAACGTTACCGGGTCGGCCAACTCCATCGACGCGGCCGTGGTGAACCTGCTGGCGGACCTGACGGTGTCCGGCACGCTCGGGTCCCTGGTGCTGAACAACGTGGCCGACGATCACGAGATCACGATCAGCGGTCCCGGGACCGGCACGCAGGCCGTGGCGATGACGTTCAACGACGTGACCGATCTGATCATCAACTCGGCCATGGCGATCTCGGGCATCACCGCCAACAACTGGGCCGACACCGACGCCACGCCGGACGCGATTATCGCCCCGCGCCTGGGCGGGCTGACGATCGCGCAGGACTTCGAGGCCGACCTGGTCCTCA
>CAZVEV010000216.1:0-10763 GCA_964625865.1 uncultured Planctomycetaceae bacterium
CAGACAGGTGGAAGCGACATGATTAGCGATCGCGTTGAGCGTTTGAGACAGCAGAGCATCGAGACGCACCCGTACATCTCGTCCGAGCGGGCGGAGCTGATGACGGCGTTCTACAAGAGCGACCTGGCTGACAACACGTCCCTTCCGGTCACGCGGGCCCTGTCGCTGGCGTATCTGCTCGAGAACCGCTCGATCAGCATCGGCGCCGGCGAGCTGATTGTCGGCGAGCGCGGGGAGGCCCCCAAGGCGACCCCCACCTTCCCCGAACTGTGCTGCCATTCCCTCGAAGACCTGCGCATCCTCGACAGCCGCGAGCGCACGCCGTTCGTCGTCAGCGACGAAGTCCGCGAAGTCTACGCCAACGAGATCATTCCCTTCTGGGAGGGCAAGACGCTGCGCGAGCGCGTCTTCGCCCACATGACGCCGCAGTGGCATGACGCGTTTGACGCCGGCGTGTTCACCGAGTTCATGGAACAGCGCGCCCCGGGGCACGCGATTCTCGACGACAAGATCTACCACGCCGGGTTCGCCGACTTCCGCGCACGGATCGCCGAGCACCGCGCCGCCCTGGACTTCCACACCGACCCCCGCGCGTTCGACAAAGACGAACAGCTCAAGGCGATGGAGATCTGCTGCGACGCGATCATCGCTTTCGCCACTCGCTACTCGCAACTCGCGACGCAACTGGCGAACGATGAGCCGGACGCGACCCGCGCCGACGAGCTGCGCCGGATCGCTACCGTCTGCGCCCGCGTGCCCGCCTACGCTCCGCGCACGTTCCACGAAGCCCTGCAGTCGTACTGGTTCGTCCACCTTGCGGTGGTGACCGAACTGAATACGTGGGACTCCTTCAATCCGGGCAGGCTCGATCAGCACCTCCTGCCGTTCTACGCCGCCGAGACCGCGGGCGGCACGCTGACGCGCGACGAGGCGGCCGAACTGCTCCAGTGCTTCTGGGTGAAGTTCAACAACCAGCCCGCCCCGCCGAAAGTGGGCGTCACCGAGGAACAGTCGGGCACGTACACGGACTTCGCGCTGATCAACTGCGGCGGCCTGGACGCCGACGGCGACGACGCGGTCAACGACGTGTCGTACCTCATGCTCGACGTGGTCCAGGAGATGCAGCTCATCCAGCCCAGCGCCTGCGTGCAGGTCAGCGCCAAGAGCCCGGACCGCTTCCTCAAGAAGGCCTGCGAGGTCATTCGCACGGGGCTGGGCCAGCCCTCGGTGTTCAACACCGACGTGATCATTCGCGAGATGCTCCGGGCGGGCAAGAGCGAGGCCGACGCGCGGTCCGGCGGGCCCAGCGGGTGCGTGACGATCAGCGCGTTCGGCAAGGAGAGCTGCACGCTGACGGGCTACTGCAACTGGCCCAAGCTGCTTGAGCTGGCCCTGAACGACGGCGTGGACCCGGCGACGGGTAAGCAGATCGGCCCGAAGACGGGCGATCCGCGCCGGTTCGAATCGTACGACCAGGTGATGGCCGCCTACACCGAGCAGTTGCGCTACTTCATCGATCTGAAGATCGCGGGCAACAGCGTCATCGAGCGCATCTTCGCCACGACCATGCCTGCCCCGTTTATGTCCGTGGTCATGGACGACTGCATCGACAAGGGCCTGGACTACCACAACGGCGGGGCACGATACAACCCGACGTACATCCAGGGCGTGGGCATCGGCACGCTGGCTGACGCGATGGCGGCGATCAAGAAGCACGTCTTCGAGGCCGGTACCGTGACGATGGACGATCTTCTGTCCGCACTGGCCGACAACTTCGAAGGCAACGAGCCGCTGCGCCAGCGCCTGATGAACGACACGCCCGCCTATGGAAACGACGACGACTACGCCGACGAGATTGCCCAGGCCGTCTTCGAAGCGTACTTCGACGCCATCGACGGACGCCCCAACACCAAGGGGGGCACCTACCGGGTGAACCTCCTGCCGACGACGGTGCACGTGTATTTCGGCTCCGTCGTCGGTGCCTTGCCGAACGGGCGGCGGGCCGGTGTCGTGCTGTCCGAAGGCATCTCACCCAGCCAGGGCGCCGACGCGGCCGGGCCCACCGGCGTGCTGAAGTCCGCCGGCAGGCTCGACCATGCCCGAACCGGCGGGACCCTGCTGAACCTCAAGTTCACCCCGCAACTGCTCGAGGGCCAGGGCCTCGACCGCCTTTGCGACCTGATCCGCGGGTACTTCCGCCTCGACGGGCACCACGTGCAGTTCAACGTCCTGCGGGCTGACACACTTCGCCAGGCCCAGCGCGACCCGGAGGCGCACCGCAACCTGATCGTCCGGGTGGCCGGCTACAGCGACTACTTCGTCGACGTGGGACAGGACCTCCAAAACGAGATCATCTCCCGCACCGAACACCCGTCGCTCTGAGGCCATGACTACGCCTGGGCCTGTTCGCGGCAGATGTGGGCGTAGAAGCCGGGGGCGCCCTTGAGGTCCTCGTGGGTCCCGCGCTGGGTGATGCGCCCGCCCTCGAAGACCAGGATGCGATCGCACTGGCGGGCGGTGGCGATGCGCTGGGTGATGATCAGGCTGGTCCGCCCGGCCAGCGCATGACGCAGCGTCTCGCGGATTCGTGCTTCGGTGGCTGAATCAAGCGCGCTGGTGGTGTCGTCGAGCAGGAGCACCTCGGGATCGGTCAGCAGGGCCGTCGCCAGCGCCAGCCGCTGCTTCTGCCCCCCCGAGAGCGTCACCCCGTTCTCGCCGACCATCGTGTCGTAGGCAGCCGGGAGTTCGTCGATGAACTCGTGAAGCTCGGCCTGTGCCGCGGCGCGGCGGATGGCATCTTCATCGGCGTCCAGCTTGCCGTACCGAATGTTGTCGCTGATCGTCCCGGAGAAGATGGTGGGCTCCTGCTGGACAACGCGAATGTGGCGGCGGATCGACGCGGGATCGGCGTCGACGAGGTCCACCCCGCCTACGCGAACATGTCCGCCCTGCGGATGGTAGAACCGCAGGAGCAACTGGAACACCGTGGTCTTGCCCGCCCCCGACGGTCCCATCAGCGCGACGGTCTGGCCCGGGGCGATACGGAAGTCCACCTCGTCCAGGGCGGGGGTTTCCTGCCTGGGGTAGATATACGTCACGCGGTCGAACTCGATCTTGCCCGCCATGCCGTCCAGGCTGATCCGCCCGGGGGCGACCTCTTCCGGTTCGTCGAGGACGGCGAAGATGCGCCGCAGGACCACCAGGGCCGCCTGCATCGCTGTCGCCAGCGACGTCACGCGGTTGACCGGATGATAGAGCATGGCCATCATGCCCTTGAACGCGATCAGTTCGCCTATGGTCATCGTCCCGTCGCGAACGAACGTGCACCCGACGTAGACGATCACTCCGGTGGCCAGCGACGTGATGAGCCCGGCGCTGATGGCAAGGAACTGGCGGTACTGCACCAACCGCATCGCCACGCGCACGCCGTCGTGGATGAGTCCCGCAAACGAGCGCACCTCGGCCTGCTCCCGCGCGAAGGCCTTGACCACGCCGATGCCGCCGATTCGCTCTGCCGAACGGGCGTACATCTTGGCCGTCAGGCGGCGGGTGGCCTTGTTGGTGCGCCGGATCTTCGGACGGAGCACGGCGAAGGCCCAGACGTACAGCGGCATGGAGGCCAGCACGATCAGCCCGAGCCGCCACTGGAGGACCATCAGCGTGGCCAGGCCGATGACGATCTGCAGCGCGCAGGTCAGGACGGCCGGGCCGTGACGCGTGACCCACTTGTGTATGATACTCACGTCGTCCAGCACGCGGGCCATGATTATCCCTACCGGCGTGGCCTCGAAGAACCCCACGTGCAGCGACTGGAGCTTCTCGTGCAGGCCCTTCCGCAGCGAGTAGACCATTCCCTGGCCCGCACCGACGATAATCCGCGTCCGTATCCAGTTGCTCGACAGCCGCAGGCCCCAGAGCGTCATGTTCATCGCGAAGAACAGCAGGCACAGCGCGGCGTGGTGATCTGCGACGGCGGCGGGCACGGAACCGCCGAGGAGCACGTCGTCGATCATGAACCGGTTGGTCAGCGTGAAGCCCATCGGTATCGCCGAGACAACCACCGTCAATACCATCGCCCAGACCAGCATGGCGGCGCGGGATCGCAGGTGGTCCCGCCACAGGCGCCGCAGGTCCGTGCCCACATTGCCCGGCCGATCCGTCTGCTCGGCCAGCAGGCGCTCGATGATGCCGTCAATCCGGCGGGCTCTTGCACTCATGGGCCGCCCTCCCCGTGGTGCCCGAGCATCTGCCTGTACAGACGGCCGTACAGCCCGGCGTCGATGGCGAGCAATTCCCGATGCGTGCCGGTCTCGATGATGCGCCCGTGGTCCATCACGACGATCATGTCGGCGGCGGTTATCGTGCTCAGACGGTGGGCCACTACGAAGCTCGTCCGGCCGGCCAGCACGCGGGCGAGGGCTTTCTGGATCAGGGCCTCGGAGCGGCTGTCGAGGGAACTGGTGGCCTCGTCCATTACGAGGACCAGCGGATCGGTGAGGATGGCCCGGGCGATGCTGATCCGCTGTCGCTCGCCGACGCTCAGCTTCACGCCGTCGGGCCCGATGACCGTGTCAAAGCCGTCCGGCAGGGCCAGCGCCGTCTCGTGGATCTCCGCCGCCCGCGCCGCGGCCTGGATATCGGCACGGCTCGCGTCAGGGCGGCCGTAGGCAATGTTCTCGGCCAGCGTCCCGGTGAACACCAGCGGCTCCTGCAGCACGACGCCGAAAAGCCGCCTGAGACTGCGCAGGTTCACCGACCGCACGTCTCGCCCGTCGATAAGCACCTGCCCGCCCTGAACGTCCCAGTAGCGCATCAGCAGCGACGTCAGCGTCGTCTTGCCGCACCCCGTGGGCCCCACCAGGGCCACCGTCATGCCCGGGGCGACCTTCAGCGACAACCCGTCATAGAGCGGCACGTCGGGACTGTACGAGAACGTCACGTCACGGAACTCAACGCCGCCGGCCCCGCGCGCCATCGGCTTGGCCCCGGGAGACGAAACGATACCCCGCTCGGTCTGCAGGACCTCCGCGATGCGCTCGACGGAGACCATCGTCTCGGTGAGCGAGCCGGCAATCTGCGTCAGGCGTATCGCCGGGGATATCGCCAGCCACACGTACGCGTTGACCGCGATGACCTCGCCCAGGGTCATCTGCCCCTTGACCACGAAGTAGGCGCCGAGCGAGATGATGATCGTCGAGCCGACGCCCGCAATGCCGTTGCACGTCATCCCCAGGCCCACGGAGCCCATGCGGCTGGCCAGCGCCTTGTCCAGGCTTCGCGCCGTGCGGTCGAGGAACAGCTCGTTCTCCTGGTCCTCGCGGTTGTAGATCCGCACCTGGCGCACGCCGGCGACGGTCTCGCTGAGGCGCCCGGCGATCAGGTCGTACAGTTCGCGGAACGCCAGCGTCGTGCGGTGAATCCGCTGCGAGAACGTGCGGTAGACCACCACGTACATCGCGACGAAGCCCAGCAGGACCCAGCCCAGCCAGAACGACTTGTAGAACACGTACCCCACGGAGAACAGGAACACGATCGCGTCGACGAGAATGCCCACCGTGTCATCGGTCAACATGCGCTGGAGGCGGTTGACGTCCTCCATGAGGCGCCCCACCATCGCCCCCGTGCTCCCGGCCGTGTGGTACTGCATCTCCAGGTGCATGATCCTGCGGTACATCGCCATCCGCAGGTCGGCCACCATGCGATGGCCCACGAACATGAGTATCCACGCGTTGCCCAGCCTCACCGTCGCGGCCAGCACGGGCACGGCCGTGATTGCCAGCGCCAGCGCCCAGACAAACTGCCACTGGTTTTCGCGCAGGACGTGATCGACGAGATACTCCATCAACTGCGGGGGCAGGAGGTTCAGGGCGGTGAACACCAGCGTGGCCGCCAAGGCCAGACCGGCGGCGCGGCGATAGGGCAAGAGGAACGAGAATACTGTCCGCACGGGACTCATAATCACACTCTAGCGCGCCGGCGACTGCCCCGGACCGCTCGCGGCGCACACGTGCGGCGGCGAGCAAACGTGTCGTTCATTCCACGTTTAGCGGCGGAGCTTGCTCCGCGTGCGGCGTCGCTTGCGACGCCGAAAAGCTTCGAACGCACTACGCGCCACACGAAGAGACACGGTGAGCAAGCTCACCCGCTAAACGTGAAAACACGTGTCGTCTGTCAGCTTCCGTAGGCGCCGAACTCCTCGGCCGCATCGAACATCGCCAGGACGTTCGCCACGGGCGTCTGGTCAAGGATCGTGTCGTGACTGGCGCCGGCGACATACCCGCCGCCGGGCATCATAATCTCCAGGACCTCTCGCGTCGCGGCGCGGACACTGCCCGGGTCGCCATCGATCAGCACGTGGTGTGAGTCGATGCCGCCGTTGAAGACGATCCTCTCGCCGAAGTCGGCTTTCAGCGTCGCAAGATCCATCCCGCCGCAGGACGGCTGGACCGCGTGCAGGGCGTCCAGGCCGACGTCGAGCATCATCGGGATCAGCGGCGCGATGCCGCCGCAGCAGTGCAGTTGCGTCTTGAGTCCGTAGGACTTTGCCTGGTCGAGCAGGCGCGCCAGGTGAGGCAGGAGAAACCGCTCGAACATCGCCGGGCTCATCAGCGGCCCCGTCTGCGAGCCGAAATCGTTGCCGATGAAGTAGATGTCGATCACGTCGGCCGCCGCGGAGAAGATCCGCTCGTTTGAAGCGACGTAGAAGTCGACGATGTGGCCCATCACCGCGTCGACGAGTTCCGGCGCGTCATACATCTGCATGTAGAGGCCGTCCATGTCGAGCAGATCGATCGCGTCGTGCCAGAACGGCGCCCAGTCCCCGCCGAGAATCGCGTACCGGCCGCCCCACTGCTCGGCCTCGGCGACGAGAGTCGACACGTCGATCCGCGCGGGGTCCGGCCAGGGGAACTCGTGCACATCGTCCAGCGTGCAGCCTTTGAGCGGGTGGCCGATCGGCTGGCCGTAGCCCATGCCGTGTCTCTCGACGCCGAAGACCGTCCGGCAGGTGGCGTCTTCGTGCGCCAGCGGCGCATCGTTGCCCGTATCGACGGCTGTGATGCGCCTGAAGTCATCGCCGAACCGCACGCGCAGGGCCTCGTCATCCAGACCCAGTTCAGCCTTCGCCTTGGCCCAGAACTCGACGCTCGCCCCGCACCATCGCGGCACGCGGTCAGGCTCTACGTGGTCGAAGGCCGCCATCACCCTCTCGCGCGGCGTCATTCGCAATGGAACACCTCTTCCATGTCCGCCCACCACTGGCCCTCGGCTACGTCGGAAAGCGGGGCCTGACACGGCATGCAGTGCGACCACCATTCCTGCGTGGTCGGGTCGGCCGCCATCTTCGCCATTTCGCCTTCGAAGTCGTCTCCGACGTATTCGAAGTAGCTGAACAGGTAATGCTCCCCGTCGTCCAGCTTCCGCAGGTAGATCGAGTAGTTGCGGATATGGCAGTCGGCGATCATCTCCAGCACGTCAGGCCAGACCGCCGCGTGCAGCGCCTTGTACTGGTCAATCTTGTCCTCGCGCAGCTTGATCACCATGCCATATCGGTCCATAGCCCTTCTCCCGGTCTGAGCGGGCGATGATACCGCGTGATCCCGATCAGATCAAATCGCGCCACACCGCGCAGCGTGCTTCTTCGCGTCGCTCCGTTGACACCGGACGACGAATCGCCAATGATATCGCCGTGCGCCGCCCCTTTTTGCGCGGCGCCTGGAGACGCGTGTCATGCACAAGACAATCGATACCGATACGGTCCGCCACATCGGCGTGCTGAGCAGGATCGAACTGAGCGATGACGAGGTCGGCGTGCTGGCCGAGCAGTTGGGCAGCATCCTGGGCTATTTCGACAAGCTGCAGGAACTGGACACCGACAGTGTCGAGCCGCTCGCCCATGCGGCCGACGTGAGCAACGTGCTGGCTGACGATGCGGTGGGCCCCTCGCTGAGCCCGGACCAGGCCCTGGCCAACGCGCCGGCGCGGGACGGGGACTTCTTCAAGGTGCCCAAGGTCATCGGGGACTCTTCGTCATGACTGAGATTCTCGACCTTACCGCACTCGAGCTTCGTGATGCGATGGCGGCCGGCGAGGTGTCATCGGCCGAGGCGACGGTGGCGTATCTCGACGCCATCGAACGCGTCGAGCCGCGGATCGGCGCGTACAACGAGGTGTTTGCCGACCAAGCGCTGGCCCAGGCGGCAGCCATTGATGGCGCCCGCGCGGCGGGCGAGGACCCCGGTCCGCTGGCCGGCGTGCCGGTGGCGGTCAAGGACAACATGTGCACGTCGTACGGCAAGACGACGTGCTCGTCGAAGATCCTCGCCGACTTCCACGCACCGTACACCGCCACCGCCGTCGAGAAGCTCCACGCCGCCGGCGCGGTCGTGCTGGGCAAGTGCAATATGGACGAGTTCGCGATGGGCTCGTCGACGGAGAACAGCGGCTTTGCCCCGACGGCCAACCCGTGGGACACCTCGCGCGTGCCCGGCGGGTCCTCGGGCGGATCGGCCGCCGCAGTGGCCGCAAGGCTCTGCGCCGCGTCGCTCGGCAGCGATACCGGGGGCTCGATCCGCCAGCCGGCCGCCTTCTGCGGCGTGGTGGGCTTCAAGCCCACCTACGGACGCGTCAGCCGATACGGGCTGGTGGCCTACGGGTCGAGCCTGGACCAGATCGGCCCGATGACCCGCGACGTGGCCGACGCGGCCCTGCTGACCGGCGTCATCGCGGGCCACGACCCGCGAGACTCCACGTCGGTCCCCTGCGACGTCGAGGACTACCTGGCCGATCTGGACGAGCCGATCGAAGGTCTCCGCGTGGGCCTGCCCGCCGAGTTCTACGCAGGCGCCCTGGACGCGGAGATCCGCACCGCGGTGACCGCCGCGGCCGAGAAACTGCGCGACGCCGGGGCCACGCTCGTCGACGTGACACTGCCCCACAGCCGCATCGACGTGGACGACGAGGGCCATCTCAGTTCGTACGCGGTGGCCTGCTACTACATCGTCGCGATGGCCGAGGCGTCAAGCAACCTGGCGCGATACGACAGCGTGCACTACGGCCATCGGACGGCCGAGGCGACGGGCGATATCGTCGAAATGTACAGTCGCAGCCGCGCCGAGGCGTTCGGCGCCGAGGTCAAGCGGCGGATCATGCTGGGCACGTACACGCTGTCGAGCGGATACTATGACGCGTACTACAACAAGGCGTTGAAGGTGCGGCGACTTATTCGCAACGACTTCGACACGGCCTTCGCATCGTGCGACGTTCTGCTGTGCCCGGTGGCACCGACGACCGCGTTTGAGATCGGCGCCAAGACCGCCGACCCGCTGACGATGTACCTCGAGGACATCTATACGATTTCGGTGAATCTCGCGGGCCTGCCGGGCCTGTCCATGCCTGTGGGCCTGTCCGCCGCGGGCTTGCCGATCGGCATGCAATTGATCGGCCCGACGTTCAGTGAAACCACCGTCCTGAGGGCGGCGAGGATGTACGAGAAGGCCTCCGGCGTGCTGCGTTTGACGCCGGAGATCGCAGGAAAACCTTAGCAGGAGCAGCCCTATGATTCCCAAGTGTCCGATGTGTGGCGGCAAGGACTTCGACCGCGTCCGGCACATAGTCCGAGGTGGACCCATCCGATACAGCTTCCTGGGCGAACTGGCCGGACGCCTGGCGCCGACGACGCTGCTTTCCTCGCTGCCCCTGCACGGGCGGGCGTGCATGGACTGCGGATACGTGGCCATGATGGTCCGCGATCTCAAGAAGCTCAAGAAGCAGATCGTCAAGGAAGACAAGGCCCTCCAGAAGAACCGCGACGACAAGACCCTGCACGTGAGCGAAGAGGAGATCGACGAGAACCTCGAAGCCCTTGAGCAGATGGACGCCGAGGCCCCGCAGGTCGAGAACTCCGAGGTCCTCGAGGATCTGGACTTGACGGCCGAAGAGGAGGACCAGCGGCGGGTCGAGGCGATGGAGACTCTCGCGGACGGTCCGGCAGCCGAGGCGACGGCAGAGGACGGGCCGCTGAAGGACCTGACCGAAGCGGTCGAGCCTGCAGACGACGAGGAAGGCCTCCAGGCATGAGCGAGACCGGCCTGACCGTGCTGCCTGTCATCGGGCTCGAGATCCACGTCGAACTGGATACCGAGACGAAGATGTTCTGCCGCTGCAGGAACCACTTTGGCGATCCGCCGAACACGAACGTCTGCCCCGTCTGCATCGGCATGCCCGGCGTGCTGCCGGTGATGAACGGCCGCGCGATCGAGCTGTCGATCAAGGTCGGGATGGCCCTGGACTGCACCGTCGCCCAGTTCACCAAGTGGGACCGCAAGGGCTACTACTACCCCGACCTGCCCAAGAACTACCAGATCAGCCAGTACGATCTGCCCCTGTGCGCCAACGGACACCTCGACGTCCCGCTGGCCGACGGCACGACCAAGCGCATCCGCGTCCTGCGGGCCCACCTCGAGGAGGACGCGGGCAAGAACGTCCACGACAACCCCGCGCACACCGGCGTGGACCTGAACCGCGCGGGCGTGCCCCTGCTCGAGATCGTCTCCGAGCCGGACATGAACACCGCAGAAGAGGCCGTCTCCTACGGACGGACCATGCAGCGAATCGTTCGCTGGCTCGGCGCCAGCGAGGCCAACATGCAGATGGGCCACATGCGGTTTGAGCCGAACATCAACCTGCACATCACCCGCGACGGGCGGACGTACAAGACGCCGATCATCGAGGTCAAGAACCTCAACAGCTTCCGCGCGCTGGAA
>CAZVEV010000217.1:0-10630 GCA_964625865.1 uncultured Planctomycetaceae bacterium
CGGCGGCTCTCAGGGCTCTAAGAGATGACACATCATAGCGCTGTCGTACTAATCACTAATCAAGGTCTGACCCCACTGGGGCGAAGGCGGCGCCCATGTTCCGCAGCAGACTGCTGGTGATGCTCCGCTTCTTGCGGACGTTGTCGGCGATGTTCTGCGCGTCGCGCTGCTTGCGGCGGTCGGTCGGGCGGACGTAGCGTTCGGTGTAGTCGACCTGGTTCAGCACGATGCCGCCTTTGCCGATGGGGTACTTCATCAGCCCGCCCGGGCGGGACAGCGGCACGACGGCGCCGGCGCCCGCGGGCAGCTTGCGGCACAGTTCGATATTGTCGATGCCCATCAGGTTCTTCCTGCAACTGGGGCGAGGCCAGTGCGTCCTGGCGACGATGCTGACCTTGCTCGCTTTTCGCGGCGGGTCGATGGCGAACGTCTGGGGGCCCTTCTCCGGCTTCAACCGGAGTTTCATCGCTTCGCCCGTCTTGCCGTCGAACACCAGCTCGACGTCCTTCATGAAGTAGTAGCTCGGGTTCGGCCAGATGCTGAATCGCGTGAACGTCTCCGCCCGGTCGTACGTGATGTCCACCGTCTCGCCGTCGCCGCTGATGTACTGGATGTAGTGCCAGAAGTCGTCGTTCGTCAGCCCGTTGGAGATCTTCGGGTAGCGGCACTTCCCGAACGACGCGACGTCCGCGCCGTCGACGACGCTGAAGAACACCTTGTCCGAAACACGATAGAGCTTCATCCACGAGGCAATCATCTTCGTGCCGTACTGCGCCACGTCGCGGTCGCTGATGCCCATCAGCAGCGGGTCGTCGTGGTTGGCCAGCGTGATCCGCTCGGTCTGCCCGCGTCGGATCCGGTGCGTGAAGCCCACGAGGCGGTTGAAGCTGTCCAGCGCGGCGGTATCCAGATTGTCGATCATCAGCCAGCCGCCCTTGCGGCAAAATGCGCGGACGGCCTCGCGGTCGGCGGCAAGGCGATCGACGGTCTGCTTTCGCCCGCGAACGACTGCTACGCTCACGCCGGCCGCCAGGGCGTCTTTGACGCTGGCCGCGCGGTCGTACGTCAGGCCGAGTCCGTCCAGGTACGCCCCGAACGCGCGGTCGCCCGCGCTGTAGACGGCGGTCTTGCCCGGCTTTGCCGCCGCCCGCCCGCCGGCCCAGGCGAGGATGTTGTGCAGCAGCCAGTTGGCCGCCGGCTCGACGCCGAGCTTCGCCGAGAGCGTCATCTGGCACAGCAGGTAGCTGCCGGTGCCGACGGGGACCTCGATGACGGGCGCCTGGGCGAGTTGGGGCCCGGCCTGGATGATCGGGATCGTGCCCATCGCCGGCGTCTCGTGCGGGAAGCGGTAGATCAGCCCCCCGCCCGCCCACGTGAAGAAGTCCTCGCTCCGCATGCCCGCCAGCACGGGGTGGGCCCGTGCGACGGCGTGGGCGATGCTCGACCCGCCTCCGCCGGCGGCCTTGAACTCCTCCCAACTGGCCTTGCGGTCCTTGGCCCGGGAGAGCTTGATATCTGCGACCGGCAGTTCGCGACCAACCAGCGGGTACGTCTGGTCGAGCACGATCGCCGTGTTGCCCGCCGCGACGAACTGCTTCAACACCGCGGCGTCCGCCCGCTTGTTGGCCTCGGTCAGTGCGTCAGTGCCGATCAGCAGCACCTTTGTCCCGTCCGGGACAGTTCGCAGGGAGGTCAGCTTGCGATACGCGACGTTGCGGACGGTCAGCCATCGCCCGACTGAGCCCTTGGGATCGTGGACGGCCAGGACGGATACGCTCTTTGGCGCCGGCGCCTTGGGCCAGACCGTTATCGGCCTGGCGTCCGAGAAGATCACCTTGCCCCCGGCCGACAGCGTCAGCCACAGCGTGCAGTCCTTCCGCGCGGCCGTGGCGGGCAGGTCGATGGTGATCGTGTCCTCGATGTGTCGCCCGGGCGGGACGGTATACGTTTTCGACCCGCTGCCGAACCAGAGGGAATACGCCCCGAGCGTCCACTTGACCGTCAGCGGCTCGGTGCGCCGCCCGTCGTTGAACACGCCGATGGTCCGCTTGAGCTTCGTCCCGCCGTAGAAGCCCGTGTTGTGCTCCTTGATGAAGACGGCCCGTTCGGCGAAGCTCTTGGCCGCATCGGGCAGCCCTCGCACCCACGGACAGATCGCCGTCGCCCCCTGCCAGCGGGCGCCCTCGATGGCGATGCGCACGTACCTGGCCGCCGCCTTGTCCGCCTGCGGCTTGCCCCGGTACACCTCCGGTCCGCCGATCCACGCGACTTTGCCCACGTCGCCCGCGTGGTAGAACACCTCGCCAAGCACCAGCGGCGTGGCGCCGTTCCACTGGTAGATGTCCTGGAACGACCCGCTGCCGCGCGGCTGGACCGGCTTGCCGACCTGGTAGGCGTAGGCCCGTTCGGGGAACCCGCTGCCGCGGACCCACGTGTAGTGCTGACAGTTGGCCGGGATCAGCCCGCCCAGGTCGCCCCCGCCGTCCTGGTAGCTCAGGCGCGTGGGGTCGAGCCTGGCGGCGATGGCGCCAAGCTTGGCGGACTCCTTCTCAACGGTTTCGTAAATCTTCCGGAACCGCAGGCGCCCCGTAATGAGCACCATCTCGTTGCCCAGCGACCATTGCATGACGCTCGGATGGTTGCGATACGCCTTGACGACCTGCGTCACGTGGTCCCGGAAGTTCTGCCACGTGATCGGGTTGGCCAGGTTGTGCGTGATGAACATCCCGTCGATGCACGTGGACAGTCGCCCGGGGATGCCCTGGCGGTCCAGGAACTCCAACGCCTTCTCGCGATGGCCGAACCGGCGCGAATGGTCGTGGCTGATGCGGTGGAAGCGATCGTTCCCCGCCTCGTAGGCGGCCAGCCATTCCTGGTCGGTCTCGACCGGCCCGACGTCCACCCAGTTCCAGAAGTGCCACCGAATCCCGTTCAGCAGCGTGTGCTTCCCCTCGTAGGTCAACTCGCGGAACCCGAACGTGTCCTCTCGGATGTCGACGGTCTTCCCGCCGTCTCTCAGCGTCGTCCGCATCCGGTAGACGTTGGCGTTTCGCTCGGGCCACCACAGCTTCGGATCGGTCCACGTGGCGGCCAGTTGCGTCGTGCCCGTCTGGCCGGGACGGACCGTGATCCGCTTCGTGCCGACGACCTTCGCGACCTTGCCCGTCTTGTCATCGATGGCTTCGCACGTTACGTCGAGCGTGCGGGCTGCGCCGGAGGGGTTGGTCACCTCCACGTCGACGGTAATGCGCTTACCCGCAACACTCGTGCGAACGTAGGCGTCGGAGGTGTACTGCGGGCCGACCACGCGGAAGCTGACGGGGAAGACCAGGCCGATCGCATCGCCGGGCCCCTCGCCCTTGGTCGACGGGAAAATCGCGTCGGTAAACGCGATGTTGCGGAAGACCGCCTTGGGATAGTGCGACATCGCCTGGATGCTCGGGATCCCGCGCGACGTCGGGTCGAAGGCGTAGCGGAACGTCTTGATCGCCACGACGATCTCGTTGACCTGGCCCGGCCTGACGGCCCGGGAGATGTCGCAGTCCCAGGGCACGAGGACGCTCTTTCGCCCGCCACAGTACGTCCCGTTGACGAAGACGCTCGCGATGTAGCTGAACCCGCCGAAGTGCACGAGAAACCCGCGACCGCGATAGGCGGCCGGCACCTTCACACGCGTGCGATACAGCAGGCGGTTGGCGAACTTCAGTTCCGGGCGCTTGTCCTTGCCATCGCCGGGCACGTCGATGCCCATCCAGCGGAGCGTGTAGTCCTTGGGCGAGGGCAGCTTGGCCACCGGCTTGAACGTGTCGGTGTCCATGGCGTCGTCGTCGTACCGCGCGACCTGCCACAGGCCCGTCAGGTCGAGTTCCGGTCGGCCGGTCAGGGCGTCCGGTGGTGCGCCGAAGAACTGGTAGACCTTTGCGGCGGCCTGGCGATCGACGGGCTGGTCGTAGGTCTGGCCCGGCTTGAGCGACAGTTCGGGGTTCCATCGTCCCGCCACCAGCGCGGCGCAGTCCAATGCAAGCAAGAGCCGTCCGTCGCTGCCTGCCTTGGTCACGCGGAACTCCAGCGTGTGCTTGCCGGCGGTCAGCTTCACCCTCCCCGGGCGGCACCAGCCGATACCGTTCCACGTCCAGACCTCGGTCAGGCTGACTTCGGGCACGCTGGGGGCCAGCGTCTGCCACGCCCCGCCGTCGATCCGCCAGTCGATCGGTGCACGGATGATCTCGAACCCCACGCGGAGCCACAACTCGTACGTTCCGTCGGCCGGGGCGGTCAGGTTGTACTTCAGGTTCAGCCCGTTGGTGGGAACGCCCCGGGCGACCTCGTTCTTCTTCAGGGAAACGTGCAGCCGCTTGCCGGCGGAGAACCTCTCGTCGTCCTGGACGGTGTACTTGAAGTCCGCCGCGGTTGGTTTCTCGCACTCAAGCCACACGAACCGTGGCGCGGCCGACACGGCGCCGAGCGGCCAGACGGCAGAGGCTACTGCAACCACGACCAATCCCATCATCGTTGACTTGTTCATGTTGCGCTCCCGTTGGTTCTCGCTGCCCGATTGTCGATGGTCGATCGATGGCTGTCGAGGGTCTATTGGCGACAGGCCCCTTGGCTGCGGGCCGGCCAGGCGGTACAACATCTTCAACACACTCGCCCTGTGCGCGAGTTGAGGAGAATGATGCACGCGCGAAAGACCTATCGAATGCGACAGATGGTGCGGGCCGTGGCGCTGTTGGCCGCTGTTGCGACATGGCCGGTATCAGCGGTGGGAGGCGAGATGACTGCCGACCAGATAGCGAAGCTCCTTCCCGCGAGGCCCACCGGGCTCGGCAGGCCGGCGATGGACAGGGCGGCATGGAAGGGTCTGGGCAAGCTGGGAAGCTACCGCAGCGCCGTTGCCGCCGGCGAGAAGGTGCTCGCCACCCCGCTGCCGGCCCAGCCGGACGGCCTGTATCTCGACTTCTCCAGGACGGGCAACCGGACGCGGTGGCAGGCGGTGGCCCGGCGCCGGCGCGGACGGATCGCGACGCTGGCGATCGCCGAGTGCGTCGAGAATCGCGGGCGATTCATCCCCGAACTCGAGACGACGCTGACCGCCCTCTGTGCCGAGCGCACGTGGGTCATGCCCGCCCACGATCGGTCGCTGAGCAACTTCAAGGGCACGAGCGTGGACATCGATCTGGGCTCGGCGGGCCTGGCGTGGCAGATCGCGACGGCGCAGTACCTGCTCGGGGACAAACTCAGCCCCAAGACGCGGGCCCTGGTTCGCGAGAACCTCCGCAGGCGGATTCTGGATCCGTACATGGCGATGGTGGGCGGCAAGCGGAAGGTCAACTGGTGGATGACCACGACGAACAACTGGAACGCCGTGTGTCTTGCTTGCGTGACCGGGACGGGTCTGGCGACGGTTGAATCGGCCCAGCAGCGTGCGAAGTACGTGGCCGCCGCGGTCAAGTACTCCAAGAGCTTCCTTCGCGGCTTCACCGCCGACGGGTACTGCAGCGAGGGCCTGGGCTACTGGACGTACGGGTTCGGGCACTACGTCCTGCTGGCCGAGACCGTCTGGCAGGCCACCGGCGGAAAGATCGACATGATGGCGGGCAAGAGCGTGTCGTTGCCCGCACTGTTTCCCGAGCGGATCGGCATCATCAACGGGGTGGCGCCCGCCTTTGCGGACTGCTCGGTCGGCACGCAGGCCCCGCCGGACCTGGTGCACTTCATCTCGCGCCGCTACGGCCTGGGCGCCGACCCGGCGCGCGACCGCGGCTTTGCCAGCCCCGACGGGACGCTGGCGGCCGCAATGATACGGTCGTTCCCGAACTCGGCTACGGGCGTCCCTCGCGGCAAGCCGTCCGCCGGGCCGGGCGTCCGTACGTGGTTCGACAAAGCCGGCGTGCTGATCTGCCGCCCGGCCCCCGGCTCGTCGTGTCGCATCGGCGTCGCGCTCAAGGGCGGCCACAACGCCGAGCACCACAACCACAACGATATCGGGTCATACGTGGTGGTTCTCGGCTCGACTCCGGTCCTGGTGGACCCCGGCGCGGAGGTCTACACGTCGCGGACGTTCAGCTCCAGGCGATACGTCAGCGGCGTGCTGAACTCGCTCGGTCATCCCGTGCCCCGCATCGCCGGTCGGCTCCAGCGCCCCGGCCGCCGCGCACGGGCCTCCGTCGTGCGAACCGACTTCACCGATGCCGCCGACACGCTGGTGATCGACTACCGGTCGGCCTACGACGTGCCGCAGTTGACCAAGCTCGAGCGGACGTTCGTCTACTCGCGCGACGGGGCCGGGTCGCTGACAGTTCGCGATGAAGCGACGCTGAGTAAGGCGGCGACGTTCGAGACGGCCCTGATTACGCTGGGCAAGTGGACGCGAGACGGGCGCGACGCGATTGTCGTCACCGATGGCGGCCGGTCGCTGCGGGTGACCGTCGACACCGGCGGGGTGGCTTACGAGATCGTCGCCCAACAGATCAAAGAAGACGTGCGGACGCGCACGCTGCCGACGCGAATCGGCATCGTGCTGAAGGCCCCGACCACCCAGGCGACCGTCACGCTGAAGATCGCGCCGCGAATTGGGAAGTAGACCGCAAGCGGTCCACCCAATGAGCGACGAGGCGTATTCGGAGGGGGATCGGAACGTGACGTGCGCGATCGGGCGCGGGTGAACCTGTTCGCGCGGTGCGCGACACCGCCCTTCGGTTCCACTCAGGACAAGCAAGCGGTCTACCTGTCGCGCGGAATTGCATATGCGCGCTCGTTCGGTCCTCGCGCACCGTAACCTGCGATCCCGCGCGGTGTAGAACGCAGTCCCCTCACGCAAGATCTCGAACAACGTATCCCGCGCTCCGCGCGCCAGGTAAACCGCTTGCGGTTTTGCGCGTCGTGCGATGGAGATATCACAGACGTCACCGCCCGGTGCGCTCTGCGATCCCGCGCACCGTGGAACTCCGCACATCCGCGAGTCCGGAACGACGCATCGCCCCTTGTTTGTGCTTCGCTCCGATTTGCACGAATCCTGCTCATTGGGTGTAGCCTTACCCCGAGGGAGAGCGTATAATACGAATGACTGACCGGTCAGTCATTCGGGAGGCGTTGTGGCATCTGGAGATGTAAGTAGTGACTAAAAAGGCGATTGCATCTGAAAAAAGCGTCGTTAGCAGCGGGGTGACACTGGTGACGGTGAGCTGTTCTCGTGCGGGCGATGCGATGCGACGGCGGGTGGTGGAGATGGTGCGATGAGCGAGCGAGGCAAGATGGGCGACAAGAAGCAGGCGATCCTTGATGCCGCATACGAGGTGTTTGACGCGCGGGGGTATGCGGCGGCGACGGTGGACCAGATCGCCGCCAAGGCGGGGGTCGCTAAGGGAAGTGTGTATAACTACTTCCATAGCAAGCAGGACGTATTCTGGGAGCTGTTTGCTTCGCAGTTGGCCAGTGACGAGGCCGAGGTGGATCGAATCGTGGCCGAGCCGATCTCGGCGGTGGCGAAGATCGAGAAATACATGGAGATGTGGTTCGCCCGCGCGGGGGAGTATCAGCGGATCGGCTCGCTGACGCTGGAGTTCTGGGCGGCGGCGGCTCGCGGAGCCGGGGCGGGTCAGATGAACGAGATGCTCGTGGCGACCTACACCACGTGGCGAGATCGGATAGCGTCCATCGTTGCCCAGGGCGTCGCGTCGGGCGAGTTTCGTTCGGACGTCGAGCCGAACCGGGCGGCGGCGTTCATCATGGCGGCGATGGACGGGCTGACGGTCCACGCGATCATGGGCATGGACGTGACGGTAGACGAGGCGTTTCTGATGGCGATGAAGCGCGGGACGCTGCTGGCCCTGACGGCCGGTGTGGCGGCAGGCGTGAGAGATGAGGCAAAGGAACCGAGCAATGACGAGTGAAACCAAGACAGGCAGGGACGAGAAGACGGCTGATCGCCAAGCGGATCGGCCTCCCAAGCACCCCCCCGCGGTTGCGAGTAAACGGCCCGCGAAGGCCAAGTCGCGAAAGCCCGAAGACGTCTTTCGTCGGCGCCGCGGTTGGCTTGCGGCGCTGGTTGTCATCGCCGCCGGCGGCGCGGTCTGCGCGTTGACATGGCTGCCTGCACGGAAGAAGGACGAGCCGACCGCCAAGCGGTCCCTGACCAACGTGACGGTCCAGACGGTCATCGCCACGGACGTGCCGGACACCCTCGACCTGCCCGGTGTGGTCGAGCCCAATCGGACAGTGACCGTTTCGGCGCGGGTGGGCGGGCAGGTCACCAAGGTCAGCCGCGTTGACAACAGGACGGAGGGCCGCCCCTGCACGCGAGGCGAGACGATCGTCGTCCTTGACACCGAACTGTTGCAGGTGCGTATCGACCAGGCCAACGCGCAGATCGCCCAGTACACCGCGGAGATCGCCCAGGCCGCCGCCCAGCGGGACCTCGCCCGGACTGAGCGCGACAGCGTCAAGGGCCTGCATGCCAAGGGCGCTGCGACGGACTTCACACTCCAGCAGGCGGAAGATGCCCTGACGGCTGCCGAAGCCGGCATCAAGCGCGCCGAGGCCGGACTGACCGGCGCGAACGCGGCGCTGAAAGCCGCCGAGGTCGACATGAGCTACGCCGAGATCACCGCCCCGATCAACGGCGTGCTTGACGAGATGATGGTCGAGGAAGGCGAGTTGGTCGCCCCGGGGACGCCGGTGGCGAAGATCGTGGACACCGCAACGGTTCGCGTCGCCATCGACGTGCCTCAAAGCGACGTTCGGTGGATAATGCTCGGCAGCGGGAACATGCCTGCCGTGCAGTTGGGGTTCGCCGGTGAATCGGGCGGCCCGACGTTCAGCGGTACGGTGGACTACATCAGCGAGCTGGCCGACCTGCGGGCCAAGACCACGCGCGTCGAGGTGCTCGTCAAGAACACGCCCCGCAAGCTGCGCAGCGGGCAGATCGTGCGTGTCGCCCTGCGGCGCCGCGTGCTCCCCCAAGCCATCATGGTGCCCCTGGAAGCCGTCATCCAGTTGGAGGACGGCAGGGCGGTGTACGTTGTGGACGCCGAAGACAAGGCCGAGCGCCGCATCGTCACCCTGGGGCGCTGGCGCGGGCGCAACGTGCAGATCCGCAGCGGTCTGCGGGCCGGCGACAGGCTGATCACGCAGGGCCATCGCTACGTCGCCCCGGGCCAGCCCGTCAACGTGCAGGGTGACAAGGCCACCACCAGGCCGGCGGCGACCATCGTCTCATCCGACCCGACCGGGCGCGGGCGCTCGTAGATCCTCGGGAGCATAACCGTGTTGATATCAAACGCGTCAATCAAGAACCGCACGACCGTGGGCGTGCTAATGCTGCTGATCGTGGTGGCCGGGGCGTTCAGCTACGCCACGCTGCCCCGAGAGAGTGCGCCGGACGTCGAGATACCCATCATCATCATCACCACGACGTACGAGGGCGTCTCGCCGGAGGACGTCGAGACGGCCGTCACGATCAAGATCGAGAACGAACTGACGGGCCTCAAGGGCGTCAAGGACATCCGTTCCAGCAGCGCCGAAGGCGTCTCGACGATCACCGTCGAGTTCATGCCCGACGTGAGCATCGACGACGCGATGCAGTATGTTCGCGACAAGGTCGACCAGGCCAAGCCGGAACTGCCCGATGCCGCCGAGGAGCCGTACTTGACCGAGGTCAACGTCGCCGAGATGCCGATCATGATGGTCAACATCACCGGCCCGATCTCGCTGGTCCGCCTCAAGCAGATTGCCGACCGTCTCGAAGAGACGATCGAGCAGCGGATCGACGGCGTGCTGAACGTCGACGTGCTCGGCGGGCTCGAACGAGAAATCCGCATCGAGATGGACCAGGACAAGGTCGCCGCCTACGGCCTGACGTTTGCCGAACTGCTCAAGCTCATCCCCGGCGAGAACGTCAATATCTCCGCCGGCGGGCTGGAAACCGAAGGTGTACGGTTCAACGTCCGCGTGCCGGCTGAGTTCGCCGATCCCGAGGAGGCCGACCGTCTCCTGCTGGCTGTGCGAGACGGCAAGCCGATCTACCTGCTGGACGTCGCCCGCGTGGTCGACACGTTCAAGGATCGCGAGAGCTACGCGCGGCTGGACGGCAAGTCGAGCATCACGCTGGCGGTCCAGAAACGCATCGGCGCCGACATCCTCCCGATTGCCGACGGCGTGCGGGCCGTCCTGGACGAGGCCCGCCGCAAGGCCCCGCTGGGCGTGACCTTCGAGGTGACCCACGACCTGAGCGACCAGATTCGCATGATGGTCCATGACCTGGAGAACAACATCCTCAGCGGCCTGGTGCTGGTCGTGATCGTGCTGATCCTCTTCATGGGGTGGCGCAGCAGTCTGATCGTGGCGTTGGCGATTCCGATGAGCATGCTCATCAGCTTCGCGGTGATCCAGGCGTTCGGCATGACGCTGAACATGGTCGTCCTGTTCAGCCTGATCCTCGCACTGGGGATGCTCGTGGACAACGCGATCGTGATCGTCGAGAACGTATACCGGCACGTGCAGTTGGGCTACGGCCGACGTGAGGCGTCGATAAAGGGGACGGCCGAGGTGGCCTGGCCCGTCATCACCTCGACCGCCACGACGGTCGTGGCGTTCGCCCCGATGATATTCTGGCCGGGGATCAAGGGCGAGT
>CAZVEV010000218.1:0-10578 GCA_964625865.1 uncultured Planctomycetaceae bacterium
CGGCAGAAGTGGCGAGGTCATCTGAATGTCGGAGGCTTCGCCTGAACGGTTACTCTTAGGGATTACGGTGCTCCGTGCGGTACGGGGCACAGACGCGGAACCATTTGCGGGACCATTTACTGACAGGGAGCACGCCATGAGCAAATCACTCGCACACCTTCTGATTGCAGCCATTGTGCTGACGTCTCCGGCATTTGAGGCCCGCGCGGGCGAAGCGGCGCAGATGTGCAAATTCGAGCAATTCGCCAAGCTCGTCAAGGTCACGCCCAAGCAGCGGAAGGCCATGGAGAAGATCCTGGCCGACCTGGACGGCGAGCTCAAGGGCTGGGACAAGACGAACAGGGCCAAGATCGGCGCGCTTGAGGCCGAGTTGGCCAAGGCCCGCAAGAGCCGCAACATGCAGGCCCTGTGCAAGATCATGGCCAAGAAGCAGGCCCTCCAGGCTGAACGGGCCAAACTGGCCAAGCCGGTCAAGGGCAAGCTCGTCGCCGAACTGAGCACCGCCCAGCGGGTGGTGTGGGAAAGCGACATGCTGTTCCAGGAGATGCACAAGTGTTTCAGGTCGTTCCGACCGGACCAGGGGCAGGTGGGGGAGATTCGCTCGCGGTCCGACGTGGCGGGCAAGGCGACGGCGGCCCTGCGGGCCCAGGGCAAGGCCGACGAGATTGCCAAGGTCAAGACCTACCTCAGGCGGGGAATCGTCCAGGAGGTGCTTACACCGCTGCAGCGCCAGAGATTCGGCGGCTCGGGGGGCAAGTACGCCTCGGATGTCAGAGAGACCGCCGCCCAGCGCGCCGAGCGGATCAAGCTGGCGGCCATGGGGTTCGCGGGCAAGCGCCTGGGGCAGGACATCGACAGGAGCAACAAGGCGGTGAAGGAGGCCGTGGAGGAGTCCGAGGCCGCAACCGACAAACGATGGACCAGCGGCATTGCCACGGGCAAGATGGTTGGAGGCAGGGAACTGATGGAACTGGTCAACGCCAGTCGCAGCCGCTCAGGCGCCGACACGCTGCCCGGCCACACGCAGTTGAACTTCTCCGCCCAGGCCAAGGCCGACGAGCTGAACGGCAAGCTGAAGCAGAACAAGCTGACCGCATACAGGGGACTCTGGGAGCACGGCTGCTGGGTCGTCGGCCCGAGCACTCCGGAAAGCGCCTTCCGTTCGCTTCCGAGGCATCTCGGGTTTACCGGGGGCAACTATGACTCGGTAGGCGTGGGCAGGCGGGGCAAGGCGTGGGTGGTCATGTTCGGCAATAAGTAGCGCGGGTGTCTCGTCGGTCGACCCCGGGGCAGAGGCCTGGGGCTCTTCGGGGGTCGACGGCGGCAACGTGTCTTGTGTTCGGCCGGACCGTCTGGCACGCACGGAGAGGCGGCCTGAGGGACGATCTTTCGGCCGACGGGGTGAGGGGTGCGTTCGCGCACGGCATGCGGCTACGGGGCGGCTACGGAGCTTGGCCGGGACGCTCCGGTTGGGGCTGTTGACCTCGCCTGCGGTACAGGCACGTCTCAGTTCAGCCGCTGCGCGGAATCCACAACCTGCCTGCCCAAGCGCAGATCGCAAACATAAGGTCTACAACCGCTTCATCGCTTGTCTTCCGGCAGCGGGGGGATCGTGCTGATCGCCTGGGCGAAGGTCGGCACGGGGCGGAAGTTGGGGTGGTCCTTATACTGGAGGTTGCGACGGCCCCACCAGGAGCCGTAGTACTGGGCGTTGGTGTCGACCCAGTTGGTGATCTTCAGCAGGTCGGCCGGGGGCAGATTGATCTTCTTGTGCTTCTCGGCCAGTTCGGCGGCGATCTTGGCGTGTTCCGGATTCGCCAGCTTGACCTTGCCCTTGCTGTGCATCGCCACCAGGACACTCGCGTGCGAGCCGATGGCTTTGGGGGGCATGTACTTGACGCTGGAACCGCCCGGATAGTAGCTGCTGATGCCCGTTTTGGGGTGGTTCTCGCCGATCGTCGGCCCGACAAGCTCGAACCGCCTCCGGCCCTTGCCCCTGCGCCGTTCGGGGATCAGGTTCTCGTATGACCTGCTGAACCGCACCGTCAGTTCGCCCGTCAGGTCGAGGTCGCCCTTGGGCTTCTCGCCCGAGTGACACTTGACGCAGTGCTTGTCCAGCACGGGCTGGACGTCGGACGGGTAATGCAGCGGGCGGGCGCCGACCGTCTCGCCCGGCTGGGGGCCGGGCACGGACGGGGGGCGCTTCAGCGCCAGCGTGCCGCGTGCGGGCTTGACCGTCGCAGCGGTCTGCGGCGTCTCGTGACAGCCGATGCACGCCCGCCGCTCGCCGGGCATGTAGTTGACGTACGTCCGCTCGGTCTGGATGGACATGTAGTTCGCGTCGAGGACCTGGAACGAGATGTTGCCCTTGGCCGGCACGACAAAGTGAGCCGACCCGTCGGCCTCGACCGGCACCACGCCGTGCTGGACCTTCAGCGCCAGGTGCGTGTCCTTGGTGATGCACACGTGCTGCTGGTCGTACCCGTCGCCCCCCCACCGCCGGCGGGCCGACCAGAACCGCGGGATTTGCTCCAGGATGCGGATGTACTTCGCCTCGCCGCGCGTGATCCCTTCCATGCCGTGATACACGTCGGTGACCACGCAGACGGCCTGGTTCTTCGCCGCAAGGTCCTTGTTCAGGACGGTCGGCAGGACCGGCGGGCGCTTGCGGGGGCGCAGGGGCATCGGCTGCCAACACGAGATGGCCTTGTCGCGATAGAACAGGCTCACCTTGCCGGTCTCATCCAGCAGGTACAGGTCGTAGCTGGTCGAGTCGGTCCAGGCGGGTCCGGCGGGCTTGTGGGCGACGAGGAAGTGCTTTTCGCTCAGCGGCAGCGGGTCGCGGAACAGCGGGCCTCTCCCCGAGCGGTCGTTCTTCCACGGCCCGTCGCCGTCGCGGAAGGCAAAGCCGCCCTCGCCGCGGATATCCACGTAGGGCGTCATGTACGTCATCGGATCGCGCGTGCGGATGGGACGGCTCATGTCCAGGCGAATCACCGTGCCCACGCCCGCCTGCGGGTAATGCGGCGTGCCGCAGACAACGTACTTTCCCGCCTGGTCCGGGATGGGCCGGCCGAAGATCAGCGTCGGCGGAAGCGACAGGGTGGCCCCGTAGACCTCCGCCGACCCGCTGCCGTCGGGGTTCATGGCCCAGAGGCACTTGACGGAGACGGCGCCCTTGTCGAAATACTCCCACCGCGTGTAGAGGACCCGCCCGTCCTCGAGCAGCGCGGGGGCGGCCTCGCTTACCGAACTGTTGGTCAGCTTCCGCATGTTCTTCCCGTCGCCGTCCATGCGGTACAGCACGGTGGTGGTGAAGTCGTCCGGCCCGTTGCACAGGATGCCGTACTGGCACCGCGTGGAGATAAACGCGATCCCGCCGTCGGGCAGATAGCACGGGTGCATGTCGTCCGTGCCGTGATGATAGCCGCGCGACAGCTTGTACTTCTTGATCAGCTCGGCTTCGTCAGCCGGCGGGAACGTCAACTGGCGCAGCGACGTTCCGTCGACGTTCACTTCGTAGATACGATAGCCTTCCAGTTCGGCTTTCTTGTAGCAGAACACGATGCGCCTGGCATCGAAGGACAGGTCGAACCGGCCGAACACGCCGCCGGTCATCTCCGGCAAGATGTCGCGGACCGACCCGTCGGCCAGCGAGAGCACGCACAGATTGCCCCCGGGAAGCCAGCGGCTGTTGAGGTACTCGGTGTAGTAGTGGTTCGACGTGTAGCTGTTGCGCTTGATGAAGACGACCTTGTCGGTCTCGCCGAGCAGGCCCCGGACGGCCTGGCGGTTGGCGGCGACGGTCTGGGGATCGACCTCCTTGAGCGGCACCGGTGGCGCTGCGGGCCTCTTGCCGCGGCGCGGAGAGCGAGCCGTGACCTTCGGCTTCGGCAGGACCGACGCCTTGGGCGGGGTCTTGTCCGTCGAGACGACCAGGCCGAGGAAGTGAGGCATATGCCCCCCCGCCGACAGGCGAATCGTGTTGGCGCCCTTGACCAGGTCGAACGGTCCGCAGGTGCCCCACTTCAGGGCGCTCCCGTAGAACCCGCCGGTGGTCTGGCCCAGAACCGACTTGCCCACCACCTTGCCGCCCACCGTCAACACGCACGGCCGCGGCTGGCCCGACGCATAGCGGAAGTGGATGTAATGCGGCCCGGCCTTGCTGATCTTCGCCGTCCATTGCTTGAAACCGCCTTCCCCATTGCAGACTGAAAGCCCGCTCCATTTCTCGTTGGCCGGCACGACGCGACGGTCTTTGTCGCTCATGTTCGCCGCCGGTATCACGACCTGCCCGGCCCGCCCGGCCGAAGCCGACAGCAGCACCGACAGGATCATCGGGAAGACCAGCTTTCTGAATGAACGGGCTCGGCTGACTCGCGGTATCCGCATGGGTCTGTCTCCATCGCTGAGGATGCACAGGGCAAGGGCGAACAGGGCGGGCAGGCCCACGGGGCTATCGCGCATACGAAGCCCGCGCCCTGTCATGCCCATTGGTGTAACGGCCCGGAGGCGGGCAGGTGTCGCCGGCGGTCACGATCTGCGCTGCACCGTCATGGAAAGGAGATGCCCCTCCCTCCGCCGGTAGCGTACAATATGGCCATACGCGGAAAGGGCACACGGCGATGCGTGATCGCCGTCGGTTTCCCTGGTCCCCCATACCCGTTCCGCAGAGCCCTTTGGCGGTGTTGACTCCTGCGACGGCGGCGACTATGGGGCCCAAACCGCCCTGCTGAGACTGCCCGGGAAGTAGTGCTCCGCAGGGAGTGAACAAGAGATGAACATCAGACCGTTTGAGCCAAGTGACGAGCCGGCCGTTGTGCAGTTGTGGACGGACTGCGGCCTGGTTGTTCCGTGGAACGACCCGCACCGGGACATCCGGCGCAAAGGCGCGGTGCAGCCCGAGATGTTCCTGGTCGGATGCGTGGACGGCCGCATCGTTGCGACCGTCATGGCCGGATACGACGGCCATCGCGGCTGGATCAACTACCTTGCGGTCCATCCGGATCACCGGCGGGCAGGTCTGGGCCGACGCATTATGGGCCATGCCGAACGCCTTCTCCGCGCGGCGGGCTGCCCCAAAATCAACCTGCAGGTCCGCGCAAGCAATGCTGATGTGATCGAATTCTATAAGCGAGTCGGCTTCCGGACCGATGACGTGTTGAGTTTCGGCAAGCGGCTTGAATCTGACGAATGAACGGCGGATGGGATGTCCGGTACCCCAATCTGTCGTTTTGAGGAGAGCATGATAAGCATACGTGAAGAACGGCCGGCCGACCTGGCCTCAGTTCGCGCCGTCAACGAGGCGGCTTTTGAGGGGCCCGTGGAGGCGAGGGTTGTCGACATGATCCGGTCGGCCTGTCCCGCTGCGGTGTCTCTTGTCGCGGAGGACGACGGCCAGGTTGTCGGACACATTCTCTTCAGCCCCGCGGTCATCTCAGGCCCCGACGGAACGGTGGAGGGGATGGGGCTTGCCCCGATAGCCGTGCTGCCCAAACGCCAGCGCCAGGGAATCGGCACGATGCTCGTTCGAGCCGGGCTCGACATCCTTCGCGAGCAAGGCTGTCCGTTCGTCATCGTGCTCGGCCACCCGGAGTTCTACCCCCGGTTCGGATTCAGACCTGCATCGGCCAGCGGCCTGTCCTGCCAATGGGACGGCGTCCCCGACGACGCGTTCATGCTGCTCGCGTTCGACGAGCGCCAACTGGCCGGCGTGTCCGGTGTCGCAAGATACCGCGACGAATTCGACCAGGCGATGTGAGGCCCGGACGTGGTCCGCGCAGTCCTGGACGCTACAGTCCGTTGACCTGCGCGATGCGGGCCAGGATGCCGATGCCGTAGCGGCCTCTCTTGCTGCCGCCTTTGGTGAGGAACTTCTTGACCATCGGGAAGGCCGGCTCGCCCATCCAGTCCAGGACGTTGTGGAGCATGCTCTTGCACTGGGTGCCCTGGAACAGCAGGGACTCGAGGCAGGCCAGGCCTTCGGTGTCGTGGTCCAGCTTGACCAGCGTCCAGGCGGCCATCATCCGTACTTCGTGGGACTCGTCGGCCAGAGCCTTCTTCAGCACGTCGACCGCCGGGGCGGCGCCCTTGTCCAGGAGGTGCAGCCCGACGACTGCCCACCAGCGCATGCCCTCGTCCTTGTCCGACATCGCCTTGGACAGGGCCGCCAGGTTGCCCTTGTCCCTCGCCAGGGCCCGGTCGGCGGCATCGAGGTAGGCGCCCAGCGGATAGAGCTTCGGGTTGCGCACCATCTCATAGATCGTCAGATTGTTCGCCGCGGCGCGGCGCACCCGCATCTGTTCGGGCAGGAGCCCGGAATCGAACAGCTCGAGCTGTTGCTTGCGGAGGGCAGCTTTCAACTCGGCGATCCTGGCCTGGTGTTCGGGCTTGTCGATCAGGTTGTGGACGTTATCGAAGTCCCTGGCGTTGTCGTAGAACTCCTCGCTGACGCGCGGGCGGAAGAACCGCCCCGTGATGGCGTTGGTCTTGCCCGCCCGGTGGTGCTGCTCCCACGCGGGGGTCGCGGGCGCCTTCCAGAGATATGCCAGGTGCTGCCCCGCCGGCGCGTAGGGCATGTAGTTCTTGTGATACGCAAAACGCTTGCCCCGAACCATGCGAACGCAGTCAAGCCGCTCGTCAGCCCGTTCGCGAAAGCCGAGATGGTATTTAGGTTCCGGCTCGGCCCCGTCACCTAAAAACACCGTTCCCTGAAACGTGTCGGGAATCTCCGCGCCGGCCAGGGAAAGCCACGTCTTCGGCATGTCGATGAAGCTGACCAGGCGGTCGACGGCCATTCCGGGCCTGGCTGCCGGATAGAGATGTTTGAGCTTCGCGGGAATGCGGATGACGAGCGGACAGTGGATTCCGCTGGCATACACGAAGCGTTTGCTCCTGGCCATCACCCCGCCGTGGTCGGAGTTGTAGATGATGATCGTCTCGTCGTACAGCCCGTCGGCCTTCAGCGCGTCGATGCACTTCTTGACGTTGCTGTCCATTCTCTCGACCGCGTCGGCGTACTTGGCGTAGTTCTGCCGGATGACGGGAAGGTCGGGATGATAGGCCCACAGCTTCATCTTGGCCGGATCGTTTCGCGTCTTGGCGACGCTGCCGTGGGCGCGGCTTTCGTGGCTGTCGCCGATGTTGACCACGGCGAAGAAGGGCTGCCCCTTCTTGCGCATGCGCCAGCCGTAGCGTTCCCTGCCGCCCTTGTAATCCCAGCAGGCCTTGTCGTCGCGCCCGCCGATGTTGTAGTCGGTCTTGCCCGGGTTCGACGTGTGGTAGCCCGCCTTCTTCAGCAGATCGGGATAGTACTTGATCCTGTCGTGCGGGATCCTGTTGCGGCTGCGCATCGGCTGCGTGCCGTTGGAAATGCCATACATCCCCGTGATCCAGCAGGACCTCGTCGGGGCGCAGACAGCCGCGTTGTCGAAGCAGTACGCGTAGCGAAAGCCCTCTTCAGCCAGCTTGTCGATCGCGGGGGTCCTGGCGTTGGTCCCGCCGTAGCAACTGACCCACGAAATGCCGTTGTCCTCACTGGTGATCCAGAGAATATTGGGCTTGCCTGCCGCCGTCACCGTCCCGCAAAGCGCCAGAGTGGCAAGGGCAATGATTCGCATCGTCATATCCTGCTCCTTCGTAGCACGCCTCGATAGCCCGCACACACGCCTGTCGCGGGCGAAGCAGGGTACCACGCGAGGGGCAACAAGGCAATCCCGGAGGGCGGCGCTCAGCCATTGACGCCTCGCCCCGGACACGCTACGGTCAGGCCAGGAAAGACGAGGAAGAACAGGGATAGCCGAATGAGCAAAGTCGCACTGACTCTCGATGACGACGATCTCCTTGACCTGCAGGAGGTCCTTCTTGATGACGACCCGGCCGCGGCGCTGGACTTCCTCAAGACGCGGATCGCCCCGAAGATCCCCGCCAAGGGAACGGACCACTGCGATTCGTCCCGCCGCAATCCCTATCTGCTGAAATCCGACAACCCCAAGCGAGACAAGAGGACCGGAGACGTATGATTCCGCAGGACGGCCATCCTCCATGGAAACCCGTCTGAGTCGGTCCGTCTGGATCAAGAGAAAGCGGTGTGCTTCATGAAGACACACGACGTCATGCGTTACGACGGCCTGCGCGTTGGTTTGCTTCTGGCCATGGTATTGCACGTGCTGGCGGCAGGTGCGGCAGGCAAGGCCAAACCGAACATCCTGTGGCTGATCGCCGAGGACATGTCGCCGGATATCGGGTGCTACGGCAACAAGGTCGTCACGACACCCAATCTTGATCGTCTGGCGGCGGGGGGAATGAGGTTCACGAGGGTCTTCACGACGGGCCCGGCCTGTTCGCCGAGCCGCACGGCCCTGGCGACGGGGGTCTACCAGACGACGCTGGGGGCGTACCATATGCGGTATTCGAAAGCTCTCAGACCCGCCTTGCCTTCACCGGTCAAGATCCTGCCCGAGCTGATGCGCGCGAACGGTTACCATACCGGGAACATCCGCGGGATCTGCGGAACCGGGACCGGCAAGGACGACTGGCTGTTCAAGACGTCGCAGACGTCGTGGGATACGCGGTCGTGGAGCGCGTTGATCAAACGTCAGCCGTTCTTCGCGCAGATCAACTTCAAGGAATCCCATCGGGCATTCAGGCGGGGGGCGCATGGCGTCGCACCCAAAGACGTGACGCTTCCGCCCTACTATCCCGACCACGCGGTCTCGCGGGCCGACTGGGCGGGATACCTCGAATCCGTCAATGTCGTCGACGAACGCGTCGGCGCCGTTCTGGACCAACTGAAGCGTGACGGGCTGGCTGACAGCACGATTGTGGTCTTCATCTCCGATCACGGCCGGCCGATGATCCGCGGGAAGAACTGGCTGTACGACAGCGGTACGCATATCCCGATGCTGATTCACATTCCGCGCGGCGTTGCAGCGCCCGAGCGGTTCAAACGTGGCGGCGTGAGCAGCGAATTGCTCAGCGCCGTCGACCTGGTCGCCGAGACGGTCCTGATGGCCGGCGGGCAGGTACCCAAATGGATGCAGGGGCGGAGCTTTCTGAGAAAGGACTCCGTGCCGCGAACGCACGTCTTGGCGGCCGTGGATCGAATCGGCAATATCGACACGTGCAGCCGCGCCGTCAGAACGCAGCGCTTCAAGTACATTCGGAACTTCAAGACGCCGGGCTCGGTCAATGCGTGCACGACCGCCTATCGACGAGCGGCGCACCCGCTGTACCACCTGCTGAACATCATGGGCCGGAAGGGCCTGCTCACCCCCGTCCAGGCCCAACTTCTCAAGCCGCTGGCCGCCGAGGAACTGTACGATCTGGAGAAGGACCCTTACGAGACGAAGAACCTCATCGGGGATGAGACATACAAGAGCGTCCACAAGCAACTCCGCGCCAAGCTGACCGACTGGATGGACACGAGCAAGGACCGGGGCCTGCGGAAAGACAGCGATGCGATCGTCAAGCACTTCAGGGACTACGGGATCTCTACCACAAAGATGAGGGCGAAACACATCGAGGCACTTCGGTCTTCGGTGGCGAAGCATTTTGACGACGCAGACCAATAGGACCTCGCCGGTGCACGACAACACCGTTGCATAATCGTAGGGCGTGCAACTGGTTTGCACGCGGAATGAACAGGCAATCCGTTCCGCGTGCAACATAGTTGCACGCCCTACTGCCGGTCGCACCTAGTTCTTGCGCTGTGCCTGAGGAGCCGGCTGAGGAGTCCCGCGGGTGGCCCTGCCGTGCAGAACGCCTTTGGCGTCGAACCACATGGGGTCGAGGCAGATGAAGCGATTCCACGGTCGCGAGCCGTCCTTCTGCTGGTGATAGACGTGCCACATCTTCCCCGCGCCGTCGGTGACGACGCATCCGTGGCCCGGCCCGAGCGCCCCGCCGCCGCGCTTGACAATCGGGTTGCCCCTGTACTTGGTAAACGGGCCTGTCGGCTTTGAAGCCGTCGCATAGCCGACCGCGTAGTTCAGCGAAGACGCCCCCGTGCCCGAGTACAGCAGGTAATACGTGCCCTTGTGCTTGAGCATCCAGGGCCCTTCGGTCACGTGACCGCTGATCTTCTCCCATCGCTCGGTGGGACGGAGAATCTCGACGGGCCCGCCGCGCTTCTTCACCGGCCCCGCCATCCGCTGGACATGGATGCGGAAACCGGGCAGCTTGACGTAGTACAGGTAGTACGCCCCGTCGTCGTCCCGGAACATGTGCGCGTCGATGGCGCTGTCAACCAGGCGCGTCCGCCCGTTGAACGGCCCGGTAGGCCCGTCGGCGACCGCCACGCCGATGCGCTTGTTCACCGTGTAGTACAGATAGAACTTCCCGTCTTTGGGGTCGCGAAACACGTCGGGCGCCCACGGATTGGGCTCGTTGGCCCGAAAGACCTTGGCGCCCTTTGTCCAGTGGACCAGGTCTGTCGACGTGTAGACGTGGTATCCGCCCCGCCCTCCCGTGGGATACAGGTAATACGTCCCGCGATATAGGATCACGCACGGGTCAGCCGGCCCGATCTCGTCGATGACGGGGTTCGTGTACGTCTTGCCGCCCACCGCCCCGGACGCG
>CAZVEV010000219.1:0-10513 GCA_964625865.1 uncultured Planctomycetaceae bacterium
ACGGCCATGCCGGCCGCGTCGTCCTTCGCACTGTTGATGCGAAGACCGCTCGACAGACGCGAGACGGAATTGGCCAGGGCATCATAGCTCTTGCCCAAGTGCCGCGCCGCCGACTCTGCCATAAGATTGTTTCTGATACCTAGCATCTGACTCTCCTCTACTTGCCTCTACTAGACGTTTCCGCTGCCCGCCCCTACGCCGGGACGCCGCGAGTGTTGTTCGGCCCTACGCAGGCCGCTGTGTTGCTCTCTCTCGTTCTCGGGTGACCGCCGTATGGCCCTTGTTAACCGGCCCGGAGGTCTTCCTCACTTCCCCATTCATCGGCAAACCCCCGCCCCACTTGAATAATCCGAAAGTTTTGTTTGCCGGCAGGACCGTCAGAAGGAGCCCCCCCGATCCGCCGTCCACCCCGTCCACTCAGTCCACTCGCCCCATGCACAAACCGAACATCTCCGCCAGGGCGGGCTCGTAGTTCTTCCATCGCGCCACCGAGCGGGAGTGGACGGGCTGGCGGACCTGGCGGGAGCTGGCGGTCTGGACGGCGGTGCGCTTCTTGTGGAACTCGATGCAGGCCGGGGCCCACGGCAGGCCCACCCAGTCGACCAGGCGGCGGGCCTGGGACTCCAGGTCGGCGACGGTGTCCTCGTAGCGAACCTCCAGCCACTCGACCGGCAGCACCTTGCGCCAGTGGTCCATCAGCCGCCGGTAGCCGCCGACGCGGCGCCCGAGGTCCGTCTCGTCGCATGACCAGTGCAGTTCCTGGAACCGCGTCATCCAGCAGGAGACGGCCACGTCGCGGCCGTCCCGCTGGGTGTGGATGATCCGGGCGTTGGGCAGCAGCGTGGCGATCAGGCCGAGCATGAGGTAGTTGCCCGGCATCTTGTCGACGACGCGGAGGGCTTGGTCGTCCAGGGCGGCGATGCCGGCCAGGTAGTCGCCCGCGAGTTGGCGGATCATCTCCGGCGTCAGGTGGGGGGCGCAGAGGGCCGGTGGATCGTCGCGCCCGGTCAGGCCCGGGAGGCTCAGGTTGGCGTCGGAGATCAGCAGCAGTTCGCCGGCGCCGAACGCCTGCGGATGGGCGGCGAGGACCTGCTCGGTCAGCGTCGTGCCCGACCGCGGCATGCCGACGATGAACACCGGCCTGGCGCTCGGGTCGCCCAGGCCCGCGACGCGCTGGAAGTACTCCGGCGTGTAGGCGCGGATGATCTCGTCGAGGCCCTGGTCGAACTTGTCGGGGTCGTAGATCTTGTTGACCCGGATATTGGCGGCGCGGGCGGCGGCGTTGGCACGGCGGACGTACTCGACGGCCCGGTCGAACTCGCTGCGAGCGTCGAACACGTGGGCCAGCGCCGAGCAGAGCATCGAGGCCTGCTCGTCGGTCAGGTCGTCCGCGTCGGGTCCGTCGAGCATCTGTTCGATGACGCCCTGGTCGTCGGCGGGCAGCTTCGCGCGAAGTCCGCGGGCCAGTTGGGCCAGGGCGTCGGCGCGTCTGGGCTCGCGGGCCAAGGCCGCCCGGAAGCACGCTTCGGCCCGGGCAAAGTCGCCCTTCTGATCGTAGACCACGCCGAGATTCATGTGCGGGGTGGCTGCGGCGTCGTCCAGTTCGGCCGCCTGCTCGAGCACGTCTATCGCCCGACCGTGCCGCCCGGAGTCCATGAGGACGCGGCCGAGATGGCACATGGCGTCGAGATGCTCGGGCTCGACGGCCAACGCCGCGTCGCAGGCGTCGACGGCCTCGGGGAATCGCCGCTGGGCCTCCAGCGACAGGGCCAGTTGGTAGTGGGCTTCGGCGTTGTCGGGGTTGATGGCGATGTAGGAGCGGCAGGCCTCGGCGGCTTCGACCTCGCGGCCGCGCTGGCGGAAGACGACGGCGGCGTTGAGGTAGACCTCCGGGGGGGTCGCCCCGAGCAGGACGCAATTGTCGTAGGCCCCGAGCGCCTCGTCCAGGTCGCCGCGCTGCCGCAGGGCATTTCCGAGATTGTAGAACGCCTCGGCGTAGTCCGGCTTGATCGTGACGGCCTGCTTGAAGCTCTCGACGGCCGCGTCGAGGTCGCCCTGCGATTGCAGCAGATTGCCCAGGTTGTTGTGCGGGTCGGCGTAGTCGCTCCGCGCGGCGACCGCGGCGCTATAGGCCTCTCGGGCTTCGTCGGGGCGGCCCGCCTCCTGGCAGGCCAGACCGCGGTTGTTGTGGGCTTCGGCGTAGTCGCCTCGGGCCGCGACGGCGCGGGAGTAGGCCTCGATGGCGGCGTCCGTATCGCCGGCGTCTTGCAGGGCGATGCCGAGGTCGTACCACGCTTCGGCGTAGTTGTCGCGCAGGGCGACGGCCTGCCGGTAGGCCGCGATCGCCTCGTCGGTGCGCCCCGCCGCGTACAGGGCGCTGCCGAGATTGCAGGCGGCCTCCGCGTAGTCGCTCTGGGCCGCCAGGGCGCGCGTGAAGGCGTCGATCGCCTCGTCCGCCTTCTCGGCGTCGGCGAGCACGCTGCCCAGATTGTTCCAGGCTTCGGCGTAGTTGGGGCGAATCGCCACGGCGGTGCGGTAGGCCGCGACGGCCCCGTCGCCCTGGCCGGCGGCGCGAAGGGCGTTGGCGAGATTGAAGTGGGCCTCGGCATACTCGGGGCGTATCTCGACGGCGCGCCGGCAGGCGAGGGCGGCCTGCTCGGCGTCGCCCTGGTCGAGCAGGAGGTTGCCCATATTGTTGTACGCTTCGGCGTAGTCCGGTCGCAGTTCGACGGCCCGGCACCACGCGGCGGCCGCGGGACCCACCTGGCCCTGCCGCTGAAGCGCGACGCCCAAGTTGTTGTGGGCCTCAGCGTAGGTGGGATTGATCTCGATGGCCCGTCCATACGCGGCGGCCGCCTCGTCCGTGCGCCCGCAGGCCGCCAGCGCCACGCCGAGGTTGCAGTGGGCTTCGGCGTAGTCGTCCTTCAGGGCGATGGTCTTGGCGTAGGCGGCGGCGGCCTCGTCGAACCGCCCCTGGTCGCGGAGGACGTTTCCGAGGTTGTAGTGGGCCTCGACGAAGCCGGGCCTGGCGGCGATGGCCCGGCCGATCAGGTCGGTCGCCGCCTGCCCGTCGCCGCTTTGCATGGCGAGCACGCCCAGCAGGTGCAGGGCGTCGGGCTCGTTCGGCGAGACGGCGAGCACCTGCTGATACAGCCCCGCCGCGTCGTCCAGGCGCCCGGCCTGGTGGTGCGACACCGCGGCGGTCAGCAGTTGACCGATGTCGCCGACGGCTGCGGTTCGCTTACGCTTCGCACGGCTGCGATTGCGCTGGCGGCTGGTGTTCTTCTTGCTCTTGCTCATCGCCTCTACGCCCAGGACGTTTCGCCCGAATCCGGATGTCTCAGCAGGACCACGTCGGCCCACTCGCACAGGGCCTGAATCACGGGCGTGAACTGGGCGAGGACCTCCTGCTCAGACGGCCCGTTGGAGAACTGCTCCCGCACCTGCTGGACGATCTGTCCGATCGACCGCCTGCCGTCGATCAGCTTGAACGCTGCCCGCGTGAACTTGCCCGGCTTGATCGAGATCCGCGGCAGGGGCTCGGCTTCGATGGTCCACTGCGGACGGTCGAGGATCGTCTTGAAGCCGTCCCGTGTCTGGGGGGCCAGCACGGGGATGCTCTGCGAATCGTTGATGTCGACAACCGTGTCGGTCTGCGGCGAGACGAAGCACGAGTGCTTGATGATCTCGCCGGAGATCAGCTCGCCGATGGCCTGCTGCTGACGGAGCCCCATGGCGGCGATGCGTTCGAGCAGGCGCGGGTCGTTGAGGAAGTGCTCGGGCTTGTACCACACGCGGGCCAGCGGGATGAACTTGACGAGGTTCAGCCCCGCCCCGCCGAGGAAGTCGTACAACTGGTCGACCGTGTAGGCCCGGTCCTGCGAGTGCAGCAGCAGGTCGTACAGGCCGATCCCGCTCTCGCCGAGGTGGTCGGTGAACAGCCCCTCGCCGCGCTTGAACCAGTTCGACGCCGGCAGGTCGGCGAGCACCGCACGCGTGTTGTCCACCTCCTGCTGGGCGTCGTCGGACGCATCGTTGACCCGGCGCATGAGGTCCTGCATCTGGTAGACGCCCGTGCGCCCGTATTGGGCGTAGACCATGATGCCCATGCACCCGTCGCCCGCGAGCACGCTCCGCAGGGCGGCCAGGCCCGCCGGCGGGTCCGACAGGTGGTGCAGCACGCCGCAGCAGTTGATGTAGTCGAACGGGGCGAAGCCCATCTGCGCCGCCTCCAGCAGCGAGCCGTGAATCCACGTGATGTTCTCCAGCCCGCGGACCGCCGCTCGCGCCTTGGCCACCTCGGCTGACGCCTCGCTGATGTCCAGGTGCACCACCGTCGCATCGGTGTCCTTCAATTGCTCGGCCAGCCAGATCGTCGCGTCGCCCGTGCCCCCGCCGGCTACCAGCGCACGGAAGCCGCGCCCGAAGTCGCGCCGCCCCCGGAAGCAGTAGTGGTTCATCACGTCCAGCGTGGCCAGGATCGGCTTGCGGATGCGCGTCCGCTCGTCGGCGGGGTCCCGCTCGGGATAGGGGTAGTTCTCGTACTGCGTCCTGACCGTTTGCGTGGTCTCGTCCGTGAAGTCAGCCATCAGTCGTCCTCGTCGACAGCCGTGTCCGTCCCCCCCGCCGGCTGAACTGTGACATACCCCCCGCCGCGCCTCAAGAACATTCCCGATCTCTCCGCGAAGTTTGCCCCCGCCTGATGCACATCTTACGCTTCATACGTGGGCCTTTTCGGCCGTCGGCGCGGCGCCGGCGCGGCGCTGGCTGGACAGGGAAACCATGTAACGGGCGTTGAGAAATGGGCAAGCAGCAGACCCTCTACAAACCGGACACCGACACACACCCGGGCAATGCGGCCAGCGCAAGTGCCCCCCACCGGGCCAAGCCGCCGGTCGACCTGCCCTACATCCCCCAGCGCGTCGAGTCGCCCCCGCGCCCCGACGGGGCCGACCGCTTCGGGCGACGCTCCGGCGAGATCAACTTCGTCGACGTCGACCGCCCGTTCTCCCTGCGGGGCCGCCTCAAGAGCTTCCGCTACGCCATCGGCGGGATCGCGATCATCCTGGGAACCCAGCACAGCGCGTGGCTGCACGCGTTGGCGACCGCGGCGGTCTGCGGTGCGGGGCTGTACTTCGGCATCACGGCCGCCCAGTGGTGCTGGATCGTCCTGGCGATCATGGGCGTCTGGACCGCCGAGGCCCTCAACACCGCGTTCGAGCTGCTGTGCGACGTGGCCTCGCCGGAGTTTCACCCGCTGGTCAAGAAGGCCAAGGACGCCTCCGCCGGGGCGGTCATGATCTCGGCTGTCGGGTCGGCGATCATCGGCTTGACCATCCTGGGCCCCCATCTGATCAGGCTGCTGACCTCGCCCTGAGGCTCCCCGGATTCCGAAAGTCTGATTCACGTAACCCGTTTTCGCCGCGGTTGGCGCCGGTTGGCGCTTTCACCCGGCCTTTCGCTCCGCCCTTCCATGATTGCGACGCCCGTCCGGCCCTGCAAGACAATTGACACACAATCGTTACCTGAGCACACCCCTTCAACAATACCAGTTTTATCCTGGTCTTTCCTGGTCCGCGCGCCAACCGAGTCGCATAATCGCACTTACAGGAATTGAAATCGGTTTTATGATTGACTTCAAGGCATCTCCGTCACCCATCCCGTTCCGTCTCTTCCTCCGCGCGGAGGACCGGCCCTGGTCGTCGCCGGCCTGGTGGCTGAAAAGGGGACTGGCTCCGTCCGCGGTGCCTGCCCCTTTTCGCCTTTTCCCTTTTCGCCCTCAGCTTTACAGCACCTCGTTCCTTCATAGTGCTCGGGAGTGCCACGCCCCTCCACCCACGCCACCGAGCACCGGTGTACTCAACCGATGCTCCGTCTTCGTAAGTCGTAGGGTGGGTAGCTTTGTTACCCACCGCCAAACCGTCATGTCAACAGCACGTGGGTAACAAGTGACCCACCCTACCCACTCCGCTCCGTTCCAATTCGACGAGATTCGGTTCTCGAATGTCAGTCCCAACGAAGTCGTTCCGATACCCGAACCGGCCACGCTCGCCCTTGCCGCGGCCGACCTGCTGGGGCTGCGACGGCGTAGGCGCGCATAGGCGCCATCGCAATACGGACACCCCACGGGGCGGCCTTTCGTCGGGTCGCCCCGTTTTTGTTGGTCGACACGCGGCCAAGACGACGTGCTGGTCATCACACGTCAGACCCGCACGTCGCTCTATCACGACAGCGGGGAGAGGACAAGCCCCGCCGTCGACCATCACGCTCGGGCGAGACTGAACCAGACGAAGAGGTCCTTTCAGGAAAGAACGGTCGCAAATTCCGGGGACATCTATGAGCAAGCCTGTGTCAAGTCGGTAACGGGACGTCAGCGGGATTTTTCCAAACATCTATTCGGCATCATCCGTCGGGGCCGTGTCGGCTTGTCAGGCGTGCCATGAGAATCAGTACGTTGCCGGCCCCAGTCACCATAACGAAGTCGCGATGCCTCAGTCCCTTCGATCGGGGTCCGGCAGGTCTGTCCTGCTCTCGTTTTGTCATCGGTTTGGCTCCCTGGTGTCCCCCGAATTGAGTATCACGGGCGCGATGCGTTGCCTCGCGTGACTGTCCCTGCCGGCAGCGTCTTTCTTCGCTGGAGACTCCATGTGCTTAACACCCTGGCCAGTTCATCCAGCCGCGAGGTGTCTGGGGTGTAGGCAGGCGCTTTGCCCATCAAGGGACACAGAAAGCCTCCTTCCGAATGCTCGTTCCACGCATAGATCAGAACACTGCGTGCCGGACATTGCCTCGGGTGGGCCTCTATCCAATCAAGGCCGAACGTGACATGGGCCGCCAACTCCCCCTTCTCTGGTTCACGGTAGTGCCTGGCGGAGAACTTCTCGGGCAACCGTTCGTGACGGGGGAGATGATTGGCGCCGCTCAGCAGGGGCACGATCACCTCGCGTTTGGGGTTCTTTTCCAGGAACTGCTCCTGGATGTTCTTTGAAAGCTCACGATAGGGTGTGCCCTTGACGGTGGCCCCAAAGCAGCCTCTGTATGCCGAGACCGCATCGAGGCCTGCCTCGTCGATGTACTTTGCCGACCAGATTCCGCCGGCGTTCATCCCCACAATATAGGGATTGCCCAGCCTCTTCCGCTGGAACTGTTTGCGAAGCTGCGCGACAGCAGAGCGGAGCCTGTCAACGCTGTGCTTCTTGTCACCAAGCTGCGCGGCGAGGTCCTTGGGCCCGAAGATGTAGAACAGCGGACGATTATTGTGCACGCGCTGATACGCGGGGTCGGCCGCCAGGGCAACGTACTCGCGGACATAGGCCTTCCAGTCCAACTCGGCAGCATTGGGCTTCCTCGCTTCATGGGCATCCAAGCCGGCTCCCACATGCGCGCCGATGCAAATCAGGCTGAAGCCGATTCGCGATTTGCCGGGGCTCTTGAGATAGGCTTCCAGGTTCTCCCGAAGCTGCCACCCACCGCCTTTGTGCTTGGCAAAGTGACAAAAGGCAAAGTAGTCGATTCCCGCATCAGCCGCATATTCGATTTCACGATCGGTGACGGCTTGAATGACCTCTTTGTCAAAGTCGGGGTTAAACCTCAGTGGTCTGTCAGGATGGCCTGTGCGACGAACAAACCACGGTGCCCGCCAGTGGTGCTTTTCAGGCTTCAAGAACCCGAATTCCTGTTCCTGAGTCCACTTGGGGCTGCCGTTGTACCCGTCCCACCTGATGACCCCGACCAGCGGGCGCTTGCCCTTCTGAGCGCTTGGTTGAGTTCCGGCACAGCCGGTGATCACCACGGCGACAAGTGTCCACATCAGTTTGGTCATGCGGTGAGTTTCTGAACCGACCGTTCTCGGATAGCCTCTCTCCCTGTCCCGGCGCACATCGGGATCGCAGGGTATGTGGAGTGAGTGTATCGGATGCGGTGCGTTGGGCAAGGTGAATCTGGGAGTTAGGCTACAGGCTATGGGCCTCGAACCCCGCAGGTTCATGACGTGGGGGAGCGTCGCTGCAGTGTTCAGGGGCGCGGAGCGCGGTCCTGAGCGCATTTCTCCGGCTGAGGCGCCGGCAGGGCGCCGGCGACACCGATCGGCGCTCTGTGGCGCCGTGAGCGCGCTCCACGTGCATTGTGGGAATTCGAGGGACAGGGACCGCGAACGGATGCGGAGCCCGTCGCCTTTTCAATTCCGGGGCACCATACTCGATTATTGACGTTGGCGACTCGGAGGGGTTAGGCTGTTGGCATGGTGAAGACGTGAAGGCTCCCGGGCTGGATAATGAAGTATGGTGTCCCCCCCGAATTCCCGAATTGATAGTGGGATGAAAGGACGAACAGAGTGAGACACTCGACTGTGATGACTGCTGTTGGGCTGACACTTTGGCCGGCGTTTGTGGTGTGCGGCTGTGAGAGTCTGGGCTCTTCCACTGCCCCTCCCCTGAAAGACGAGATGTCGCTGTCCTACGAAGAGACCGGGCAGTACAAGGGGCGGACGATGAAGAAGACCATCGACATACGGTTCGAGAAGGCCGGCGACGGCATGTTCGACTGTATCAAGACCTATACCGACAAGTACGGTTCGCGCGAGCAGGACCCGTTGAAGGTGGACGGGTTCTTCAAGTACAACGACGTCATGGACACGCTCGTTTCGAGCCATCCTCTCTGGAGAGACCCCAGGGTCCTGGCTTCCGGCAACATTGGCACGATGAAGGTGGTCGAGGACACCTACAACGGGAAGCGCGTCTATGTCTGTCTGCAAGGCGACCACGAGAAACAGTACTACGATATGGAGACAGGCTTTCTCGAGGGCGCCTACATAGACACCGGCGACGCGAAGGAGACCGTCGTCCGCGTGAAGTGAGTGACGAGGGACACATGAATCTCAAGGTCCAATTGGACGTCCAGCAAGGCGATCCAGCCGATTGTGTGCAGTCGCCCGCTTCGCGGCCGTCTGTCTGCAACGGCCGATCATTGCCGTTGGAATCAGGAAGACTGGGCTATGTCTGTATCTGACGAGTTCCTCGTGTACGTTCTCGACCAGCTCTCGGCGTGGGGCAACGTGTCGGCTCGAAGGATGTTCGGTGGCGCGGGGCTGTATCGTGGCGGCACGATGTTCGGCCTGGTTGCCGATGACGTTGCGTATCTCAAGGTTGACGATTCGAATCGGGACGATTTCGTGCGGGCCGGATGCTCGCCATTCACACCGTTCCCGGACAAGCCGATGACCATGCCGTATTACGAAATCCCCGCGGAGGTCCTTGAACAACCGGAAGAACTGGTCAGATGGGCCAAACGTTCTCTGGCCATCCGGAAAGGACGCGGGCAGACTGTGCGACCAGCGCACCGGCCGGACGCGTGATGGGTGTACGACAAGGTAGTTGCACGGCCAGAAGGGCCGGTAGGCCCGCAAGAGGGTAACCCCGCCCGTGAGGGCGGGGTCAACGGGGCATCGTGTTCCCCGGCGGAGCCCCGCCAGGGGCGAAAGACGGCCTCGTTGCCCAGACCCTCTGCCGCCCCTGGCGGGGCTTGGATGGGGTTGGCGACTGACGGCTCCCCGCTTACGGGCGGGGCTACCTTCTGCCGGCCCTGACGGGCCTGCTGCCGCTGTGTGCGACCGCGAGTGCAGCAATCCGGACGCACACGCCGCCTGATCCCGATGGATATCGGGACGGGTGACCGGTGACATTATGTGAAGAGATACGTAGCTACTTATATGAACGGCAAACAGAACACTCAAAGGGACCGAAGCAGATGCTATACCCGCATGGGCTGGGTACTTTTTCTTCTCTGTGCCCTCTGCTTTATCCTGTCAAGCGCCAGGAATCGGGACCCTTTTGCCTTTGCGGGCAGCATCATCTTTCTCGTCGCGTGTGTGGTCTTCCTCATGCCTTCGGTTAGACCGAACAGAAGAACCGAGCCTGATGAAGACACAGATGATTGCGGGTAACCACATGACACGCCGGATGCAGACGACGGTACGTAGCGGCACGCGATCCGCAACGTTATATCAAGATGGCCAATAGAACAGAGCGCCGGGAAAAGGAGACGAATCATGGATTTGGATGCGGTAAGAGAAGCCATTGCTACAAAGGTGTATCACCTTACGTCTGAGACAAAGGTCCCTTTGCACAAACACGATGAAAAGGATGAGGTATTCTACTGCATAAAGGGTTCCGGGTTTGGGGTACTGGAGGACAATGAAACAGAACTGGCCGCAGGCGAAGCATTCATTGTCAGAGCCGGGACAATGCATTCCCTGCGAACCGAAGGAGATCTGTTTGTCGCCTCCGTTCTTGTCCCGGCAGTAGAGCAGTAGGTCACGCCGGGGATACAACTGCGGGCTGCACCTGGCCTGTCCCTTGGCGCATTGGGCCGAGCGACGTAGTATTGCCCAAGTCGTTCTCGGCGACGCGGTATTGTGTCGAAAACCATCGAGTCGGTCCGGGGCGGATACGACTGGAGAGGACTAGACCTTAAACCAGCGTCCTCGGAACGGGTTTTGTGACGTTCGGCGCAAAAA